>CAJOED010000059.1:7277-12609 GCA_905233335.1 uncultured Synergistales bacterium | reverse complement strand
TCGTATGCCGTGATTGACATGAACAGCAACAACCCGCCCGCCGTAAAACTTTCTGCACATCATCAACAGCGCGATACTATCACCGCCGCCCGACACAGCAACAGCAACAGCCTCATCATGAAGCCAGCCCTGCCGTTCTCCTGCACCGCGAAAATTCTTAGCGTCCATCGTAAAGCATTCTGTATATTTCGAGATTCGCGCTCACCCGTTGAACATAGCCGTTAGTTTCGTCGAACTTCACAGCCTCGATCCATTCCGGGAGTCCAGCATTGCCGCTAATCGTCTTGAGCCACTTGCGAGCATTCCCCGAACCGGCATTGTACGCCGCCATAACGTATTCACTCCTCGCGAAATTCTTACCAAGCCACCCAAGATGTGATGTGCCCAGCTTGATGTTGTCGCCTGCGTTGTAGAGGTCATAGCGTGAAAGCCCCGCACGTTTCGCTTCCTCTTTTGCTGTTGCCGGCATTAACTGCATCAACCCTGCCGCACCGACCCAGCTCCTTGCGTTGACCTGGAACGCGCTCTCCTGACGCATTATCGCCCAAACGAAATTACTCTCGACTCCGTACTGTTTCGCTGCCGCATCGACAAGTGCCTTATACGGTCGGGGATACAGTGCTTCAAGGTCTGAACGGTAAAGCGTAGTGTTCGAGGTCATGAGGGTCTCAAGCCTCCGTGCCTCCGAGTAACTCTCCTCAAGCCCAAGCCACCGCGACAAGTACAACGCCCTGTACAGCTCCCTCGTTGTTGCTTTGGGACGTGAGAGCCTCAAATACGCGTGGTTGATGAAGCCCCACTGCTCAAGCTCCGACGGTTTCAGCGTCAAGTTCGGGTTAGTGCCGTCGATTATCTTTATGGGAGCGTCCGACAATATGCCGTAAATCGTCAGGGGGTATTTCCGCCGTAATAGTGCGAGTGTGTTCGCTGACTCCTGACTCTGTCCCGCCCATGACTGCGCACGAGCAAGCCAGTAGAGTATTCGCGCCCTCTTGTACTGTGTTACGCCCGGAGCATCAGCCTGACGGAATAATCTCACCGCCTCCGCATAATTCTTGGCCTCAATATTTCTCCATGCACGCGCCCATATCACATTGAACGCGTAATTCGTGTTCGGAAACGATTTCAGTATTTGCGCCTCGATGATGTCCCGCCTGTTTGTGTTGTTTTTTCCGTAGAGGTTAGCTAGTGCCTGAAGTGCCCGACCCTGTACGTTGCCGCGTCGTTCTCGTGCGATACGTTCAAGGACGTTCATGGATTTTTCGCGCATTCCGTTATCTTTGGCCAAGTTCGCTATTCTCGTTACGGAACTCGCTGAATAACTGTTGCCGGAAATCGCGAGGCTTCCCCATAAGTTCAGGGCGGTGTCGTTCTGTTTCAGGCGTGAGTTGCACCATGCGCGGTAGTATTGAGCCTTCCTGCCTTGTGCGTTCTGTAGGTACTCGAGTCCCTTGCTGTTCTCCCCTATAGTGTGATAGTGGACACCTAGCGCAACCCGTATGTTGTTGTTCATGTTGCGTGTGCGTGCTAATACGGCAGCGGCTTCCTTGCTCCCTGCTTGAAGCTCTAGAAGCTGTAAGGCGTGTTCTGTGCTGTTCGTGAACGGTAATAATTTCGTGAGCGTGTATATTTTGCGTTCGTCAGTCCCGGCATTAGCGAGCATTCGTGTGAGTGAGTTCGTTGTGTTTCGGGTGTCGTTCTGTGCGCTGTACATTCGGTACTGTGCGAGTGCAACGTAATATTTCAGTTCTGCCGGAGCGTTCTTGTAGAGAGTGTCAGCAAGTGAGAGAGCCTTCTGTGTCTGCCGTAACTCCTCGTACGCTAGCAGTAACGTCATCTCTGCATACGGCTTCACGCTTGCGGGAAAATTTTTCGTGCGAGGCTCAAGGATATTTGCTACGTCCTGCCATTTGTTTTGGAACCTGTAAGCATTCGCCATGAGTGAATAATCCCGCAGAGTTTTTTGTTTGAGGGCGTTGAATTGAAGCTCCATTTCCGGCCAAGCACGCCGCCAGAATAAATCGTTAAGTCCTGCCGCAAATGATGAGGAAGCGAGGATAATCGTAATCATGAAAGCGTAAAATATTTTTCGCATGTGAAAATTTTTTTTCTCCTCTTTGTATTATGGAATGAAATTTTTTGAGTATTATATAATAACCCGAAAATACAGATACTTTCACGAAGGAGACTACACAACCAATATGAATGCATTTGAAGTTTTGAGTGGACGAGGCTATTTCGAGTGGTGCACGAATGAAGAGCGTCTTTCTCAAGTCATGAATGAAGAAATGATTACGGCGTACGTCGGCTTTGACCCTACAGCAGACAGTCTTCACGTCGGACACCTGATACCGTTGATGGCACTCGGCTGGCTTCAGAGACTCGGACACAGACCCATAGCACTCGCGGGAGGCGGCACAGGACTCATCGGCGACCCTTCCGGAAAAAGCAAGGAGCGCAACCTCATCACACTTGAGGCAGTACAGCACAACATCGAGGGCGTGAAGAAGCAGCTCGTGAAGTTCCTGAACTTTGACTGCGGGAAAAACTCGGCGTTGCTCCTGAACAATTACGACTGGCTCAGCAAGATGACGTTTCTTGAGGTGCTTCATGATGTCGGAAAATACTTCTCAATCAACAGCCTCATAGCGCGCGAATATATACGTTCACGCCTAGAAGACCCCGAAAAGGGCATATCGTACACTGAATTTTCGTACGTACTGCTTCAGGCAATGGACTTCAAGTACCTCAACGAACACTACAACTGCCGTCTGCAGATGGGAGGCAATGACCAGCAGGGGAATTTGCTGGCGGGTTCCGACTACATACGGCGCACAACAGGAGCAGAAGTTTTCGGACTGACACAGCCGCTGTTACTCACATCATCAGGGACAAAGTTCGGGAAGACAGAAGCCGGAGCAGTGTGGCTTGACCCGGAAAAGACCAGCCCGTACAAGTTCTATCAGTTCTGGTACAACACCGACGACAGAGACGTAGAAAAATTGTTGAAGCTCTATACGTTCCTCCCGCTTGAAGAAATATCATCAATCATCAACGAACACAATACAGCCCCCGAAAAGCGCACAGCCCAGAAGAGATTAGCGCAGGAAGTTACGACGACGGTACACGGAGCGGACACAGCACGTAGCGTCATAACGGCGAGCGAGATACTCTTCAACCCGAAAATAGATTTTGCAGGAGTGAGTGAGGAGACCTGCGAGATGCTGAAGGGTGAAATACCTTTTGCGAAAATCACGGGCGAAAATTTCGGTGTCGTGAATATATTATCATCATCGGGGGCGTGTGAAAGCAACGGTGAGGCCAAGCGTGCGATACGTCAGGGCGGAGTGTCAATCAACGGCGTAAAAATCACCGACGAGAAAGCCGAAATTCAGCGCGATACACTCATCAACGGCAAATATATATTTGTGAGGATAGGCCGCAAGAAGTTCAACATGGCCGAGTTCGTGTGAGACATGCATACGTGCAACTGGTACATTTCGGATTCAGTGAGTGATGTCCTTGCGCAGGTCATACAGCATATGGCGGAAGCACTACGGACGCATTCACGGGACATAGATTTACAGGTGATAAGCGCAAAGAACTCATCTCATCTGTCAACATTCGAGCGCGTAAAGAATGTATTTTCCCGTAAAGAAATATGGCACTTGTTCGGGCGTGCTCCGTCGTGGTGGAGAATTACCCGGCTTCATTCGCGGACAGTTCACACGCTGCTGGACGGCACAAAAAAGAAATGGGCGGGCTACCCTTCACGCTTCTTCACAGAGGGAGCGAAAAACGGCGAGGCGGTAATCTTTCCCGTGTTCGACGCGATAAGCTCAAACAGTGAGGAAGGACGGCGGGCTGTATTCGTACGGGACGGGCGCGAAGTTCCTGAAGGTGATTATGACGTTGTCGACATCTCCGACAGGCTGTTACGACCTGAAGCATTGAGCGGAATATACATCACGAACGACACTGGGCCGCGCGAGGCAATGAGGGCGGGACTTCTCACGATGAGGGGAGTGTGTGTTGCGTCGGAAAAGTCCGGCTATCTCGATGAGATTCTTGGCCCTGACGGTTACTTCCTGCTGAAAGATGATGACGATTTACAGCGCGTAATATCACTTGGCCTTAGCGGAAGGGGGCGGCATATGGCAATGGCGGCTCGTCATTTCCTGAAGTCGAGAAGGTCGCATGAGAGATGTACGGACTCCCTCATCACGTTATACAGAAAGGTAATCGCACAATGAGAGCAGCAAGATTATTTGAGGCGTTTGCTGATGGAAAAATTTTTCTCCGGCCTCCTGAAACCCATAAAGCCCAGCGCACAATACAGCGTTTACGTGTCATGCTTCAGAGAGAGGTAATATCGCAATGAGAGCGATACGATTATTTAAGGCGTTTGCTGATGGAAAAATTTTTTGCCGACTTCCTGAAACCCATAAAGCCCAGCGCACAATACAGCGTTTACGTGTCATGCTTTACAGGGAGGTAACAGCACAATGAGCAAAGCAGCAGTGAGAGCGATACGGTTATTTGAGGCATTTGCTGATACAGGGTTACGGGGACGAATCACCGAAAAATTTTTCTCCGGCCTCCTGAAACTCATAAAGCCCCGCGCAAAAGTCATAGAGAGCAATTTGCTTCTTGCGTACCCGGACAGTTCCGAACAGTGGCGGAAAGAGTTACGCACAAAATTATACGAAAATCTTGCGTGGACGATGACGGAAATTCTTGCGTTACAGCGCGACCCATCGCAGGCTCTCGAATGGGTGAAGGAAGTTCATAACGGCGGAAAAATGCAGGAGCTTCTTGCGGCCAAGAAGGGCGTAATGTTCTTGACGGGGCATTTCGGGAACTGGGAATTACTCGGCGCATGGTATGCTCAATACGCAATCAAGCACGGGCACAAACTGCACATAGTGTTTCAGGAGTTTCACGACATGGACATCTGGAATTACGTGAAGGAGACACGCGAACGGGGAGGCATGAACTTACTGCCCAAAGAGTTATCGGTGCAGAAGTACGCGCGTATGCTGAAGCAGGGTACACACCTCGCTGTACTGAACGATATTGCCGGGACTGGACACATGATGGTGCCGTTCATGGGACACGACGCTACGAACATGCCCGGCCCCGCAGTAATGGCTATGCTGTCAGGAGTTCCCGTTATCCCCGTGTGCATGTACAGGAACGCTCCGTTTTCGCACGAGGTAGAATTTCTTGATCCCATAAAGATGCCTGACAGGAAACTACATCATGACGAACGACTACGATTAATTGTTCTTGAGTGCAACAAGGCGTTCGAGTATTTCGTGCGCAAAAGGCC
>CAJOED010000059.1:0-7263 GCA_905233335.1 uncultured Synergistales bacterium | reverse complement strand
GATGGAGGCCGTAAAATGTTATTGAGCAGGGATTTCACGTTTGACGCGGCTCACAACCTCATACACTACAAAGGGAAATGCGAAAAGTTACACGGTCATACGTACAAATTGCGCGTTGTGTTAGAGGGCACTCCTGACGAGGAAGCTATGATTATGGATTTTGCAGAACTGAAACAGATTGTGAATGAGCACGTAATTTCTCGTCTTGACCACGCATATATCAATGACATCATCGCACAGCCAAGCGCGGAGAATATAGCCCTTTGGGTGTGGCGTGAACTTGATGACAGAGTGAGGCGTGAGAATTGTGAGCTGTATGAAGTTCATGTATGGGAGACGGCCTCAAGCTGTGTTGTTGTCGGGAGAGAAGATACAGAATGGCTGAAATAGCGAGATTTTACGGGCTTATCATTAAGATGTTTTTTCTGAAAAGCGAGCATAACCCACCGCACTTTCACGCGCTGTACGGTGAATATGTCGGAGAGTTCTACATCAGGACGCTCGAAATGTTTGAAGGGGACTTGCCGCCTCGTGCTGTATCTCTTGTGCGTGAATGGGCAGAACTGAATCAAAATGAGCTTCTCAAAATGTATAATTCTAGGACAGCTCATGAACTCCCGCCGTTATCATGACAAAAAATATTACAACGGAGAAGAAATCAATGCGCGACGTACAGAAAGAATTTGACCCCCGAAATATCCAGATTGACCGCGTCGGTGTTAAGGGCGTAAGTTACCCGATTGTTGCGCTCGACCACGACAACAGGACACAGAGCACTATCGCTTCCGTATCGATGAGCGTAATGCTTCCACGTGAATATCGCGGGACACACATGAGCCGCTTCATTGAGACGCTTGAAGAATATCACGGCAGAGTTTCACCCGCTAACCTTGAGGCATTCACGAAAAGACTCTGCGAAAAACTCAATGCATCAGAAAGCTCCGTACGTTTTGAGTTCCCCTATTACTACAGAAAGAAAGCTCCTGTTTCCGGGATAGAGAGCTTCTCAAAGTGCGACATAAACTTACAGGCAATATATGAAGAAGGCAAAAAGTTCGACATGATTATAGGACTTGGCCTGAACGTCCAGACACTCTGCCCGTGCTCAAAGGAAATTTCTCGTTACGGTGCACACAATCAGCGCGCGTTGGTTTCACTGAAAGTTCGGTGTTCGGGGCTGGTATGGTTTGAGGAGTTAATCGCAATGATTGAGGCTTCCGGCTCTGCTCCCCTGTACACTCTCCTGAAGCGTGAAGACGAGAAATACATCACTGAATATGCATACGAACGCCCTAGATTCGTTGAGGATGTTTTGAGGGAGCTTGCGGTGAAACTTGACGACGACGACAGAATATTATGGTACAGCGTGAACGTAACGAGCTACGAGAGCATACACAACCATGATGCATTTGCGGAAATCGAGCGCACGAAACTATGAGCCGTAAACGCCGGGGGCTTCCGTTAAGGCTGGCATACTATGCTGTACTTGTGCTCATATTCATGATGGGTTATCGTGTCTACAAGTTATGGTACGAAAATTACAGGCTTTCACACCCGCAAATCATCGAGGCAGTAACGACGAATTACAGCGAGGAACAGCCGCTCGAAGGCATACTGTTATGGGACGAACAGCTGGTCTACGCACCGCAGGACGGAATATTGACTTACCCGACACCGCGTCCACGAATGGCAGCAAAGAATGAGATGCTTGCGGCTCTCGACGGGACAGCAGTACGAGCACCATACCCCGCGTATTTTTTCCCAGCACTTGACGGCCAGGAAGGGAACTGGGTATATCCGCGATTATGGCCTGACTTTGCACCTTTCCCGGAATTTTCTGAAGCAAAACTCATAGAGAACGGCACGATGTTATCACGCGGAGAAGCAATCGGTAAACTCATACCACAGCCGCAGGTCTTACGGTGCATAGCGTATCTCGACAGAACACCGTCCCTAGAGCGGGCATTGCGCAACAAGGACAACCCGACAATCAGAATACGCACGGAGTACGAGGGCAAAGAGCGAAAAGCTGATGTTGTAGCGGTGAAGTCTTCCGGGCAGAAGCTGAAAGTGTATCTGCGTCTTCCGTTTTTCCCGCCGAGTGTGCTGCGTTCACGTGCATTCACGGCCAGCGTTGTTACGGACGTGCAGAAGGGAGTAATGGTGCCTGATACGGCGGTGATTACGCGCGGAGGGAAAAATATGGTGTTCATTGTGCAGGGGAACAGCCCGGAGCTTCATGAAGTGGAAGGTTTTCCTGCGGACGAGGAAAATTTTTTCATTGAGAAGGGAGTCCAGCCCGGCAACAGGTTAATACTGAATGCTGACACGATAAATTATAATTTCGGTGATGAGAACATAAGAATATGGTAAGTGTGAACGCAATATGCAGGGCGTAATGGGCGGCGGAAATCTTCACGGACTGCAACAGCATAACCCCCGGCACTACGGCACAACGTGTGAGAAGCACAGCCCCGACGCTATGACGGGTGAGAGTGAGCGGCACAACACAACGCACGGGAAACATGACACGGCGGCACAACGTGTGAGAAATACAACCCCGACACTACGACGGGTGAGGGAGCAACACATACTACAGCAGCGCAACACCGCTGGAGCAGGTGAGAATGAACGCACAGCCACGCTACACTACACACAAAGAACAGGTGAGAGAATGAACGCAGAAAAAATATACGAGCGCATACAGACAGCACGCGATAAATCAGGACGCACGGACAAAATATATTTCGTGGCAGTCAGCAAGACTCACACGGTCGACGAAATGCACGAGGCCGAGAAGTTTCCATGCATTGACTATTTCGGCGAAAACAGAGTGCAGGAAGCAGAAGCCAAGCGCAAAACTTACGGGACATCACGAATCCCCTGGCGGCTCATCGGACACCTTCAGGCCAACAAAGCACGCAAAGCCCTCGAACTTTTCGACACAATCGACAGCGTAGACACTCCCGAATTAGCTACGCGCCTCAACAGAATAGCCGGTGAACTCGGAAAGAATATCCCGGTGTTAATAGAGGTCAACACTTCAGGAGAAGACAGCAAGTCAGGAGTCGACCCCGAAAATTTCTCACAGCTTCTTGATGTCGTTCGGGAACAGGAGCATTTACGGCTTGACGGACTAATGACTATCGGACCCATAACAGACGACGAGAGCAAAATACGCCGGGCATTTGCGAACTTGCGCGGGCTTTGTGAGAACGCAAGAACATCAACCGGGCTTGCACTTCCTGTTCTGTCTATGGGAATGAGCGGTGATTTTGAGTCGGCCATTCTTGAGGGCAGTACGATGGTAAGAATTGGGACGCTGTTATTTGGCGCGCGTGTGTATTCGTGATATATTATTCCGTAATCATACATAGCTTTAACAGGGAGGCGGTTACTCTTGAACATCATGAAATTCTTTGGTTTCGACGCAGATGATGACGACTACGACAACGACGACGACTACACAGAAGACAGGCGCAAAAAATCTCCGGCACGGCGTGAAAGTCCTTCACGTTCTTCAGGGAATCCCGGAGCAGCGGGAAAATTAATACTCTTCAACGGAATAGCATCGGACAACGACAAGCGCAGACTACGCGAGGCATTCAACAACGGCGCAATGATACTGATTGACCTTCACGAACTCAACCAGCGAGAATTTGACGAGGACGGAAAAGATTTCATTACGTTCATGGGCGGGGTTGCGTTTGCCCGGAATGGTGAGCTGAAATTCATAGAGCCTGCACAGTATTTAGTTACGCCGCGTGCTGATATGTTCGAGGTATGGCCGGAGGTTGAACACGAATGAGCGACTTGATGACCGCAAAAGATGTAGAAGTAAAAGTCTTCAAGAAAGTTCGTTTCGGTGGATATTCTGTTCCTGAAGTTGAAGATTTTTTGAATCAGGTTGCCGATGATCTGGAAGCATACACCGTACAGCTTGATGAGAAAGACAACAGGATACAGGAGCTTGAAGCGTTCGCAAAGAAGCAGGAGTCCATGAATGACGCGATAAAGGACGCACTGATACTTGCACGCAAGGCCGCAAAGGACATGGAAGACAAAGCTCAGGCCGAAACCGAAAAGCTCATTTCCGACGCACAGGCTGAAGCCGAAAAAATTATTGCGGAGGCTGACGGAAAAGTACAGGAACGCCTGAACGATGCCGAGAGAAAATCAAGCGATATACTTGCGCACGCCAGGTCATCAGCGAACGAGATAATACAGACTTCACAGGACAGACGCGCACAAGCTGAACAGAGCCGGGCAGGGATCGAACAGGAACTTGAAGCCTTACGCCGCAAAGCAGAGGATGAAGCAGAAGACATACTCGCAAACGCACGCGCTGAAGCCAAAAAGTTAATCGCCGACGCAAAACAGGAAGCTGAACAGTACAATGAGCAGATACGGTTTCTTAGTATGAGGAAGCAGCAGTTCCTGAAGGACACCGTAGCACTCCTGCTTGATTTCGGAAAGTTCATAGATCGGGCGCAGGAGGACGTAGAAGAAGAATTAGACGACAACACCGGCAGTATTACCCCTGAAACCGAAAATGCCAGCGTCGAAACAGAATAACGCGCGGTTAAGTTCACCCGTTACTATCCTCAGTGGCATAGGCCCGAAAAAAGCCGCACTTCTCGCGAAACTCGGAGTCTTTACGCTTGAGGATATATTTTTTCTTCGGCCAAGACGTTATGAGGACAGACGAAACCCACCGCCCTTATGCGACATTGAGCCGGGAATGATTACTCCTGCTGTCGGGAAAATCACCGAACTCGAAATCGACGACGGCATGATGGACGCGGTAATCTCCGACAAAACCGGGAGCGTCGAAATAGTATGGTTCACCGACAAGATTACGTTTCTGCGTGAGGGTATGACTATCGCGGTGTACGGCCAAGTGAGCGATAAGTATCTTGTGCCGAAATTCACGCACCCGGAGTTCGAGATTTTGCGGTGGAGAAAGAAGCCGACACTCATCGGGAAAATTCTACCCATATATCCCGGAACTGCTGACCTGACACAGAGAGCCTTGCGCAAATTCGTAGACACTGCACTATATGAGTATGCTTCTGTGTGCCTGAAAGAGTTTCTCCCCAAGTCCATAATCAAACGCCGGAAGATGATGAGCTTTCACGACGCTGTTATTGAGATACATCATCCCAAAGACGAAGACACATTCATACGCGCCCGGAACAGATTAGCATTCGACGAGTTGTTTTTGCTTCAGGCGGGAATAATCATGCGGCGAAATTCATACTCCGGCACCATACACGCACAACAGCTCACGACGGGCGGACACTTCAGGACATTCATGGACAGTTTACCTTTCTCACCCACTGACGCACAAAGAGTAGCAATCTGTGAGATACTTGAAGACCTCGAACGTACCAAGCCCATGAACAGACTGTTACAGGGAGATGTCGGGTCGGGAAAAACTCTCGTAGCGGCGGCGGCAATGTTAGCGGCATGTGATTCGGGAGCACAGTCGGCGATAATGGCACCCACCGAAATACTTGCGCAACAGCACTACTTGAAGTTACGTGATAACTTTTCGCGGACGGGGCTGAATGTCGCACTTCTCACGGGAAGCCTCAAAGCACGGGAACGCAAAAAAATTCTTGAGGGCATTGCTGACGGGACAATAAATATAGTTGTAGGGACTCACGCGGTGTTTTCGGAGGCCGTGAACTTCCACTCGCTAGCTCTCGTCATTGTCGACGAACAGCACCGATTCGGAGTTCTACAGCGCAACAGCATCATAGCAAAAGGCACAGCACCCCACGTACTAACTATGACAGCTACACCCATACCGAGAACGCTCATAATGTCGGTATACGGGGATCTTGAAGTTTCTGTGCTGAATGAGTTGCCACCCGGACGGACTCCCGTAAAGACGATTGCACTGACGCCGAGTGAGATGCGAAGAGTGTACACGATGATAAGAGCGCGTGTGAAGAAGGGAGAGCAGGTGTTTTGGGTTTGTCCGATGATTGACGACAGCGAACGGGACTTGGCCGCAGTGAACTCAACATACGAACGCTTGAGCAAAATACTTTCGGGCGTGAGAATGTCGGTGCTTCATGGGAGGCTTCCTGTTGATGAGAAGTCGCGAATAATGCAGGAGTTCAGCGCGGGGAAAATCGACATGCTGATAGCTACGACGGTGATAGAAGTCGGCGTTGATGTACCGAACGCAAGCATGATGGTAATTGAGGATGCCGGGCAGTTCGGGCTTGCACAGCTGCACCAGTTGCGCGGGAGAGTTGGACGCGGTAAGGCAGAAAGTGTCTGTGTGCTCCTCGAAAACGCCAGCATTACCCCTGAAGGCAGAGGGAGACTCGCGGCAATGGTGGAGAGTTCTGACGGTTTCGAGCTTGCGGAAATGGACCTCACACAGCGCGGTGCGGGGGAAATTTGCGGGACACATCAGCACGGAGTTACGGACTTCCGAATTGCTGACATCGTGAGGGACGAGAAGATATTAATGCTTGCACGTGATGATGCGCGTGTTCTGCTCGAAAATGACCCGGCACTCACGAAGGAGCCTGACTTGCGGCGTGAAGTTCTGCGGAGGCTCGGCGGAGTGTTGGAGCTTGCGGCTACGTCATGAGGAGTTATGATGAGTTTCTTGCTTTTATCGCAAAAAGTCAGGACGCACACACACAAAGCACCGGGCTTATTGACGATGACACAGCGAGCAGTTACGAAACCAAGAAGCCGCACACA
The DNA here is from genome assembly GCA_905233335.1 of uncultured Synergistales bacterium. GTDB lineage: Bacteria > Synergistota > Synergistia > Synergistales > Aminobacteriaceae > JAFUXM01. The sequence continues at coordinate 534 of CAJOED010000059.1, read as the reverse complement.
CAACGACAAGCAGAAATAGAAACGGTCAGCCATACTTACGGCAACACAACGAGCACTTATGACGAGCGGGAGAAGTTTCTTGCTTTTATCGCAAAAAGTCAGGACGCACGCACACAAAGCACCGGGCTTACTTACGACGAGGAACGGGAAAAATTTTTTGCGTACCTCACGAAACGTCCTGTTACGCGCAGACAGGCAGAAGAATATCTATCACGACATAACATCACAGACCCCGAAAACTTGCTGACAGAAGCAGAGAGCACCGGCCTCATTGATGACGCAGCATACGCAAAATTATTTGTTGACGGCCATTTGTCGTGGGGAAACCTGAAAATCACGTACGAGCTTTCGAGCCGGGGGGTATCACGTCATGACATCATCGCGGCACTTGATGAGGCACAGGACGAGTCAGACCGTGCAAGTGAACTTTCTGACAGCTGGCGGAGTTCGGGACTTGATGAGCGGAAAATTTCGGGTCGTCTGTTGTCGCGTGGATTTTCACGAGGGGCGGTGCGTTCTGTGATAGAATAGCGG
>CAJOED010000058.1 GCA_905233335.1 uncultured Synergistales bacterium | reverse complement strand
TAACGTACGCGCGTAGTTGTTATTTGTTTTACGTCCGGCATGTTATTCACTCCTTTATTGACACCTGCAATAATATCATAAACTCAAAATAACAGCGTCAACAACGGCACACTCACCAGCGATATTATCGTCGACACAACAACACAACGCGCCGCAAATGCATAGTCTTTTCCGTACATCTCCGCAATAATTTCTGTGTTCGCCGCAGCAGGCATTGCTGTGAGGGTTACGGCAACCTGCCACAAAATGTCCTGCACCCCCGCAAGTTTCAGCACAAACAAGAAAATCAACGGCTGAACTATGAGCCTCACGAACGTCAGCTTGAACGCATCAACATCGAACGCAGAACGTAAATCACTCTCACCCAGTGCCGCACCGATTATCATCATCGACAAAGGCCCGGTCATGTCTCCCATGTTCTTTATGGCCGTAGAGAGCACAGCAGGAAGTTTCACGGGAGAAAACATTAACGCTATACCGACGAACACAACTACGAGGCTCGGAGTCTTCATGAGTATCTTTATCTTTTCCCGGAAATTTACGCCGTCAACAAAAAGCGACAGTCCCGCCGTCCATATCAGCACTCGAACAGGAAGCAAATAGAACGACGCATAAAACACTCCCTGAGTCCCGAAAACAGAAGCAACAATCGGAAGCCCGGCATTACCGGCATTTGAGAACAACGTCGCGAACTCCAACACTGCTTTTCTCTCGTGTGGAGCTTTGCGCCAGTATATTTTGCTCATGACCCACGCGATAAGAAAACACACGGCAGAGATAACCATAATTTCTCCGGCGGCTATGAGTTCATTTATTCCCGTGTCGACGTTGAAGGAGTTTAGTATCATGCATGGGAGCGTTATATCAAGCAGAAGATTTATGAAGCTCGAACGGCCTTCATGTTTCAGGATTTTTGTTTTTGCCATGATGATGCCCGTAACAACATACACGAACATCAACGCTTGAGTGTTCAGCATTCTCTGGAATACGCTCATAGTTTACCCTCCTTATGCTACAAAAAAATCCTCCCGGTTAGCGCGATTTGCCGGAAGGACTATCAATCATATAAAATAATTCGTCTCATTTCGTGTCATGCGGCAGGCATAAGATTTTGCAGCTGTAATTCCTTCACCGTCGCCAAGAGTGATAACACGCCGTCTTTGCTGGGGTCTTGCTGTTCGTCTTCCCTGCTGACCGGCTCGATTATCGGAGTTCCCTGCGCAACTGTAGCTGTGAGTTCGTGAGTTTCGGAGTTCTCGCGCGTGATTTCCGCCCGTGCCTTTGACGCAATAGCCGACGCTTTGGCCGCAACCTGCCTGTCCTGCCCTGAAGGATCCGCCGGAGCGTTTGCCGCCATTTGTACCTGCTGCATGTTCCGTAGAGTCTCTTCGGGAGTGCTTCCCTGCCGTAACTTTATGGGAACTTCTCCGCCGGTGATGTACTTTTTGCCGTCGGGGCCTTCCGTGTATGTGTAGCTGATGCCTCCGCCGAACTCCCCTGCTGATGCTTTGTGTGCCTGTTCGTGTGCGATTACTTCCCGCTGTATTCCTTCAAGCTCCCGGACCTGCGCGTCTTTCTGGTCTTCAGCTTTATCCTCTTTCTGCTTGGCCTCGCGCTTTTCTGCTTCCGACTTGATGATGTTCTGTGTGTCTTCGGTCTTTTCAGCGTCCTTCTTGAGAGCGTCCTGCACTTCCTGTTTCCGGCTCTCTATGTCTTCGGTCGTCAGTCCTCCGCCCACGCGGTTGAGATCCTCTTCACTGCCCTTCATGGTTACGGAAGCACCGACTATATAGCGTCGTCCGTCAGTGCCCATCGAGTAATGATATACTGTATGAACTTGCGCATCATTTCCGAGCTTGGCTTTGAGTGCTTGTTCTTCGGCGAGTATTTCCTGTTCCTTCTGCTGCTTGGCCTGATCTGTTTTCTGTGTGTCCTCGCTGACCTGCTGAACTCGTGATATGTTGCTCATCGGCTCCAAGTATCCTGCTGACAGCATTGATGTAACCTGCATGATTTTCTACACCTCCTTGTTTGTAGTGAGTAATATTATACTAAATTCATTCGACAAATGCCGCCCTGTCAATAACAAGACTTGCTCCTCCCTTTTTGCCCGCACTCATCACCGCATGAACTCCGAACGGTATAAACGCATTGTACGCACCGTGCCCGGAAGGTACTCCGCGAATTGTCGGTTTGCCGGAAAGTTTTGCGTAACGCATGAGCACGTCATCAAGCGTGAAATTCTCTTCGTCGTCGTTGCAGTCGATGAAGTCCCCGAACATGATACCGTTCACCCTGCTCAATAATCCGTTCTGCCATAACTGGTTCAGCATTCGGTCAATCCTGTAAGTTTTTTCGCCGACCTCCTCAATCAATAACAGCGCGCCTTTGCCTTTGAGTTCATACGGAGTCCCGACAAGAGATGATAACACTGTGAGGTTTCCCCCGATGATTACGCCTTCAGCCTGTCCGGGAGTCATCGTTCGGAGCATTCTGCCTTCGGGCATGGGAAGTTTGCCGATGGGTTTCGTGTTCCGCAGTCCCGCGAAAAAGTTATTGCGCGTGTACGATGTGTTCAGGTTTGCGTGTGCGAACGTTGCCAGCATGGGAGCGTGAATTGTCGGTATCCTGCAGCGTTCCCATAACACAACGTGAAGGGCTGTAATGTCGCTGTAACCTATTAGGGGTTTCGGGTGTTTGGCTATCATGTCATAGTCGAGTTTGTCGAGGATACGAGCAGCACCGTAACCGCCTCTTGCGCACAGAATAGCTTTCACCTCGCTGTCCCGGAAAAAGTTATTGATGTCCCGCGCACGCACCTCATCAGTTCCGGCAAAATGACCGTATGCAGAACTCACCGACGGAGCCAGCTTCACCTTGTAGCCCTGGGACTTCAGGAGCTTCACGGCAATATTCACGTTCTCTTTGCTGATTTTGCTTGCGGGGGCAACGACACCGATACAATCACCGGCCTTCAAAGCGTAAGCCGCAGTACACAGCAGCAGCAACAACAACAACGCGCACAAAAACTTCTTCATGACAATCACTCCTTGTTATACTTTTGCGATAAGCTCCCATATCAGAAGCTCGAAACCCTGCCAGCCTTCCGCCCTGTTAGTTTTTTCGAGGAAAGACAGACGGACAGCCCCTGACATGAACTGTTTGATTTTATCAGCTCCGTAATGTTTCATGGCACTTTTTGCTTTTGTGAGGGCGTAATTTTTTTTTGCGGGGTCAGAACCGACAGCTTTTAGTGCCTCGTCCGTATATTTTCCCTGAAAACATGAAATTATCAATGCAGGACGTAATCTGTTAGTGATTGCCGCAAGCACAGGGAGTAACGGGTCATTGCGGAGGTGCTTCAATGCTTCTGCTACGTCGTTGATTTTGTTGTCGCACAGTCCGTCAAGAAAATTCATCATTGCCCGTCCTCCCTCATCGAACGACAAGTTCTCGACATCATGAACGCTAATCTCTCTGCCGTCGGAATACAGAGCCAGCTTGTGAAGTTCGGAGCGTAATTCTTCTTGTGCCTCGATGTTTTCGCCGAGTAACTGTGCCGCGTCGGGGGAGAGCTTGAATCCCTCATCTTTTGCTATGGTCATGAGCCACTGCTGACGTTTCCAGGGCGGTACTTGGGGTTCGGGCTTGATGACGGTGATTGAGTCTTTGACGGGAGCGAGTGTCTTTGTGTCGGTGCTGAAGACGAGAAGTATCACTGTGTCGGCTTTGTCGTCCTCAATGAGGCCGGATAGTTCTTCCGGGAATGCTCCGAGAGTTTCTGCGGACTCTATCACGATTGCTTCACGTTCGGCGAAAAGTCCGGGTGTTATTGCGTTCTCAAAAAGTTTCTGCCACGTCCCGAAAGTTTGTGCGTCGTATTTTGCGGACAACGGCCAGCCGGATTTTTCGAGGGTGTCGAGCTGTTCCCGGAGCTGTCTGCGCTGTGCGTCTGAGTATTCGATTGCGATTATGTGCGGCATGATGATAATTTCCTCCCTGCAACATTATAACCGCAGAAAGAAACGGCCAAGCGTGGAATGCCTGACCGTCGAAAAACTACAAAATCATTTGTTAGAGAAATCAACGACGATTATCTCGAATTTATAGCTATTCGTTGGAGTATTGCCGTTCCACTTTACTTTATAGGGGAAACTCCTACTCTGCATATAATTCCCTAATCCGATACTTTGTGCCCGCGATTCTATTTTTTTCAAGAGGCTGGGGTTATCCTTATCAGACGCTAACTGATATGTGATTGTCCAATCTCTATTCTGATAATAATCAGTTTTATATATTCCACCTGAAGAATCTTTTACATCATTGCCGTCTTCTTTTAATCCGCTACCAAGATAAGGCAATAGATCTTTAGCGTGTACTACTTCAGCAAAATATTTATATTCCCCGCTACTATCCTTAACTTTCCCTGTAGCAATATCAACCCTGTCAATATTATCTGCATACCATTCAAGTGCTGCTGTCTTCCAGTTCTTGAGATTATTGATAATGCTTGTTGCCTTTGCTGAACTCACCGCTTCCGTACTCGATAGCATCATCATAGCCGACAACACCCCGATAACTACAATCACTATCAACAGCTCCACGAGCGTAAACCCTTTGCGCCTCATAACGAAAACTTCCTCCCTAGTTTGTGTTGTTCATGGAAACTGCTACATTATACTACTGCACAAAAAAATCTCCCGCCCGCAAGCAGGAGATATTATTACCAGCACTTAACCTTTCACTACGATATTCACGAGCTTATCAGGCACAACAATAACCTTCACTATTTCTTTGCCCGCTGTCTTGTCGGCGATTGACTGTTCACCCATGATTGAACGTTCAAGCTCATCTTTCGCCATTCCTGCAGGACGCTCGAACTTCCCGCGAACTTTCCCGTTGATCTGCGCAACAATAATTACGCTGTCCTGAACCATCGCGCTGTCGTCTGATTCCGGCCAGGGCGCAAGGCACAACATATCACTGTGTCCGAGCATTTCCCATAACTCCTCCGTAATGTGCGGGCAGAACGGGGATAAGCAGTTCAGCAGGACATCAACGGCTTCACGTTTCAGCTCCCATGCTTCGGGTGTGTCGTCATTGAGTGAGTATATTGCGTTCGTGAGTTCCATTAGTCGCGCTATGGCTGTGTTGAACTGTTTTTCGTCGTACACATCATGCGTAACGTTCTCTATCGTCGTGTGAATTTTACGCTTGAAGTCCCGCAAGTTTCCGGCTTTGATTTCGCTCATCGGTATAACTTTCCCGCCGTACTTCTTGAGGTTCTCTGCATTCTCCTCAACATAACGCCATACCCTGTTCAAGAATCTGTGAGCACCTTCTACGTTTCTGTCTGACCACTCAAGATCATTATTCGGTGGAGCCGCAAACAGTATGAACAGCCTGATAGTGTCCGCGCCGTATTTCTTCACCATTTCGGTCGGGTCTACGGTGTTGCCGAGAGATTTCGACATTTTCGCGCCGTCCTTGATGACCATTCCTTGAGTGAGAAGACGCGTGAAAGGCTCTCTGTATTTCGTCAGCCCTATATCAGTGAGGAATTTCGCAAAGAACCGTGCGTATATCAAGTGCAGACATGCATGCTCAATCCCGCCTATATACTGGTCAACCGGCATCCAGTAATCAACGTCGGACTTCTCGAAAGGTGCGTTGGTGTCCCCCGGTGAACAGTACCTGTCAAAATACCACGACGAACAGAAGAACGTATCCATCGTATCAGCTTCACGCCGTGCAGGGCCTCCGCAATGAGGGCATGTAGTGTTCAGGAAGTCGGGACGGTCAAGAAGCGGCGAACGTCCTACCTCTTTCACTTCTACGTCTTCAGGGAGTATGACGGGCAACTGTTCTTCAGGGACGGGGACGACTCCGCACTTGTCGCAGTACACGAACGGGATCGGTGTTCCCCAGTAACGCTGTCGGGAGATGAGCCAGTCGCGGAGCTTGAAGTTCACCTCACGTTTGCAGATGCCTTCACGTTCTCCCCAGTCGATCATTGCGGGGATAGCGTCTTCTGTCTTCATGCCGTCGAACTGTCCGGAATTGCACGCGATACCGTCCTCCTCAAAAGCATGTGTCATGGTTGCGCCGTCTAATATAGTGCCGTCTTTGGGATTGATTACTGGTATTATGGGAATGTCATATTTCCGGCAGAAATCAAAGTCCCGCTGATCGTGTGCAGGAACTCCCATAATTGCGCCGGTGCCGTAGTCTATCAGTATGTAGTTCGCTATCCATATGGGAATTTTTTTTCCTGTTACGGGGTTGATGCCATAGAACGGAGTCTTGAAGCCGAGTTTTTCTGCACCAGCGTCTGAACGCTCAATAGAACTCTGTGATGATACCAGCTTCACGAACTCCGATAATTTTTTCGCGTCATCATCATTCATGACACTCTGCATTTTCCGCACAAGTTCATGTTCGGGAGCCAGTGCAATGAACGTAACGCCGTAAATCGTGTCGAAACGTGTCGTGAAAGCATCAAGCTCATAGTCGAGTTCGGGTATCTTGAACGTGAGCCGCGCACCTTCCGAACGCCCGATCCAGTTGGTCTGCATGATACGTACTCTTCTCGGCCAGCCGGGGTTGAGGTCTTTCTCGATGTCGTCGAGTAATTCCTGTGCGTAATCCGTAATGCGTATGAACCACTGCTTGAGGTTTTTCTTGTGCACGGGAGTCCCGCATCGCCAGCAGCCGCCGTCGACTACCTGTTCATTTGCGAGGACGGTGCCGCAAGTTTCGCACCAGTTGACGGGAGCTTCTTTCTGGTAGACTATGCCGCGCTTGTACATCTGCAGGAATATCCATTGGTTCCAGCGGTAATATTCAGGGAGGCACGTAATAGCTTCTCTCCGCCAGTCGTAACTGTAGCCCATGCGCTTGAGCTGTTCGGTCATGTATGCGATGTTCGAGAGCGTCCAGTCGTGCGGCTTGGTCTTGAACTTGATAGCGGCATTTTCTGCGGGCATTCCGAAAGAGTCAAAGCCGATTGTGTAGAGGACGTTTTTGCCTTTCTTGCGGAGGAAGCGTGCGAGTACGTCGCCGATTGAGTAGTTGCGGATGTGTCCCATGTGCAAGGCTCCTGAAGGGTATGGGAACATTTCGAGGCAGAAGAATTTTTCTTTTGATGTGTCTGTGTGAGATTCAAAACAGTGTGAATTTTCCCATCGTGCCTGCCATTTTTTTTCTATGTCAGCAAAATTATAGGGCATAAAGAAATTCATACCTCCATCGAAAAATTTTGTGTTAATCCCGCAAATTATACAACAGCGCAAAA
>CAJOED010000057.1 GCA_905233335.1 uncultured Synergistales bacterium | reverse complement strand
CCGCCATACTTCTTGATGAGTGCTATCGGTGTGTCGAAATGGTCAATCGTTACGAGCGGTTCTATTCCGTGCTTCCTGCACTCCCTGAAAACATCCTCATAGAACGCAAGCCCTTTCTCGTTCGGTGTGTCATCGTCGCCGTTCGGTAAAATGCGCGTCCATGATACAGACAGCCTGTAGCACCTGAAGCCCATTTCAGCGAATAACGCTATGTCTTCTTTGTAGTGGTGGTAGAAGTCGATTGCTTCATGTGCCGGGTAAGTGTAGCCGTCCTGACATGAGAGCATCTTCATTTCCCCGCGTGCTACCTTCATGCGGTCGGCTCCGGCAGGCACAACGTCAACGCTCGATAACCCTCGCCCGTCAGCATCATATGCTCCCTCACACTGATTGGCAGCGGTTGCTCCTCCCCAAAGGAAGTCGGAAGGAAACAGATTAGTTTTCATGAAATTCCTCCTTGCGCAAATTTTTCTGTAAAAGTTTGTGGGTAGTTGAATAATATCACAGCTTTTTATTGTCGTGGTGATATTATAATTATGCTTTCACAAAAATATGAAGGAGGAAATAATAATTATCATGCGCAAACTTTTAGAACTTCTCACTCTCGGAGTGCTCGTGTGCTCCCCGGCATTTGCTGACGAACTAGCAAAACGTCCCGTCGCAAAATTCATTACGAACATGGGAACTTTCCGAATCGAATTGTACTCTGACTTGGCACCGAACACCGTAAAAAATTTCGTCGACCTCACGAACAAAAAATTCTATGACGGCGTAATCTTCCACCGCGTAATCGACAAGTTCATGATACAGGGCGGAGATCCCACCGGCACAGGCATGGGCGGCCCCGGCTATCACATTCCCGACGAGTTCGGCGAGGGACTCAAGCACAACGCACCCGGCATACTCTCAATGGCGAACGCTGGCCCCGACACAGGCGGCTCACAGTTCTTCATTACGCTCGTCCCGACACCGTGGCTTGATGGACATCACGCGATATTCGGACACGTCATCGAGGGCATGAATGTAGTAGAAGCTATCGGCCACGTCAAAACAAACAGGCAGGACAGACCCGCAAAGGACGTAGTAATCGAATCGCTTACGATTGAGGAATAGTAATCATGAACAGAAAAGTGTACGTTACCCGGAGGCTTCCTGAGTCCGTCATGAAGGCTCTCGGAAACATCTGCGAATACGACGTGAATCCCGAAGAGAGACTCGCAACCCGCGACGAACTCATTAACGCGGTGAAGAATTATGCGGCAGTAATTACCATGCTGAATGATCCGATAGATGCAGAGTTAATCAATATGGCAGGTGATGACCTGAAATTAATCGCGAATTACGGCGTGGGCTTCAACAATATAGATGTCAGAGCGGCAAAGGAAAAAGGCATCTACGTCTCGAACACTCCCGACGTACTCACGGACGCAACAGCAGACCTTGCGTTTACCCTGATGTTTGAGGCGGCTCGTCGTGTCATTGAGGGCGATAACATCGTGCGCACAGGCTCATTCGCATGGGCACCGAAATACATGCTGGGCTACGACATCACCGGGCGTACTGTCGGCATAATCGGTCCGGGCAGAATAGGCGCGAATTTCGGCATAAAGGCAGCAAGGGGCTTCAACATGAAGGTGCTGTATTACGGCCGTCGTGAGTCATTGCCTCTTGAAGCAGTCGGAGCGAGCAGAGTCGGACTTGAGGAGTTATTAGAGCGTTCTGATTTCGTGAGTCTTCATGTGCCGCTTACCCCCGAAACAAAACACTTAATCGGTGCTCCCGAACTCGCAAAAATGAAACCCGACGCAATAATCATCAATACTTCGCGCGGGCCGGTAATCGACGAGAAAGCACTTGCCGACGCACTGACACGGCATGTTATCGCGGGAGCAGGGCTTGACGTTTACGAGCATGAGCCGGAAGTAGAGCCTGCACTGAAGACTCTTCCGAACGTCGTACTGCTTCCCCACGTGGGAACAGCAACATTCGGAACGCGCAAGGATATGGGCTTCATGGTAATTCGTAACATTGAGGCGGTTTTTGCCGGGAGTGAGCCGCCGAACATGGTGAGGGTATAAATGAGCGTCAGGGATCTTCTTCCTCCTCGTCCTGATGAGATGCACAAAGGCAACAGGGGGAGGCTGTTAATCGCAGGAGGTTCTGTGCGTTATCCCGGTGCTCCTGCATTGAGTGCGCTGGGTGCATTGAGGAGCGGTGCTGGTGTCGTTACGATGTTATCCATACAGAGCGTATGTGCATTGTGTGCGGCGCGAATACCTGAAGTGATTTACTGTTTCGACGATGATTTATTCAGGTGGAAGGATACGGCATTCGCACAGAAAAATATTGACGCTCTCGTTATCGGTCCCGGACTTGATCGCAGTGTAGCGGCAGAGATATTCACTTCCCGAATGTGGCGGGACTGGCCAAGTAAAATTCTTGTTGACGGCGACGGCTTGAACTCACTTGCGGCAGTACAGGACGACTTGAAGCCGCGAAAAGATTCCGTTCTCACCCCTCATGAAGGTGAAGCAGGACGCTTGCTGGGCATTACTCCCGAACAGGTACGCGCTGACAGACCCGGTGCAGTCCGTGAACTTTCAGAACGCTGGGGGTGTGTTGTCCTGAAGGGGCACAATACGCTGATAGCTTCGGGCGAAAAATTCGCGGAGATAAAGTACGGGAGTCCTGCTCTGTCAGTTCCTGGTTCGGGAGATGTTCTTTCCGGGTGTATAGGAGCGTTTCTTGCGGGAGGGCTTGAGGCGTTCGACGCGGCAGTGCTCGGTGCAACTGTTCACGGGATGGCCGGTGATATGCTCGCTCGTGAAGGCATCGACGGGGTACTTGCTTCGGAAATTGCCGACGCAATACGCAAAGTAATTCACCTGATGAGGCAGGGAAAATGACTCGCAAACGTGTAGACTGGGACGCAGAAATCCGCAAGACCGAAAATATACGCCGCAAAGGATTATTGATGAGTGCGCTGAGTTTTGCTATGGCGGTGGGCTTCATTTACGGCATGAGCAGGTACACTGGAGCAGATGTCGAAATCCCCCGTACTGTTCTGTTCTCCGTGCTGTTCGTGGTATCGTGCGTGGTGTTCCGGGTAATTATGAAGAGGCGCAAAAAGAAACATGAAGACAACTGAATACACCTCACACTCTGAAGAAGATACCCGGAAACTTGGCCGGGACTTTGCGGCGGGATTGAGGCCGGGACTTGTTGTGCTTCTGTACGGTGATCTGGGAGCAGGGAAGACAGTATTTGTTCGCGGCGTGTGTGAGGCACTCGGTATTTCGGGCGTTCGTAGTCCGTCGTTCACGCTCGTGAATGAGTACACTTCACCTTCGGGAGTATTTGTAGCTCACGTTGACTTGTACAGGCTCGAAACTTTTGATGTTCATACGCTGGGACTTGAAGAGTATGATTACGCTGTTATGTTCATTGAGTGGCCTGAAAGATGGACTAATCCCCCGAAAGATGCCGTAAGAATATATTTCACCGCAACGAGTGAGAATGAGCGCAAAATCCGGGAGGTTATGCCGTGAATATCGTAGCTGTTGACTGCTGCCTGAAAATTACGGGGGCTGCTGTGATGTCGGACGGTGTCATTGAGTATGAAGCCGGTGAACTTGGCCGCCGTCAGTCGTCAGAACTTCCGCACATGGTAGAACGCCTCATGCAGAAGCGCAATCTCTCGTGGCGTGATGTCGACTATGTAGCTCTCACGAACGGTCCCGGATACTTCACGGGGATCCGCGTCGGAGCGTCGTATGCGTCAGGGCTTGCGTATGCCTGCGAGGCGGAAATTATCCCGGTGTCGTCGCTTGATGTTCTTGTTCACGGGCTGACAGGAAGAAAAATTCTCACGGTGATTTATGCGGGTCATGGTTTCGTGTATGCTTCCTGCAAAAATTATCTTGCACCGGGCGAATATTCCCACGAACAAATATATTCATGGCTCGAAAAAAACACCGGCGCAGAAATAATCTCCGATGACCCCGAACGTACAGCCCTCAATCTTGATATTCAGCAGGTGCGGCCAAGTGTGAAGGCATTGTGTGAGATTGCCGCCGGAAAATTAACGTCTGCTGTAAGTCCCATGAATTTGCAGATTTCGTATTACCGCGCTCCTCAGGGAGTGAATTTATAGAAGGAAATTTTTATAGGAGGAAGGTTTTATCATTATGGCAGGTTTGATTGTTGATGTTGTTCTTGCAATAATAGCTCTGTTCTTCATATACAAGGGCGCAAAGAAAGGTTTTTCGGGAGAAATTATCGGCCTCGTCGGACTGTTCGTGAGCGTGTTCTGCTCGTGGAAGTTCGTAGAGCCTGCTGTCGATGTTGCTATGCGTTACGTTTCCCCTGAATTTGATCGTAACATTATGGCGTTGATCTGTGCCGTCGCTATATTCTTTACTGTCGAGATAATTTTTGCGGTTGTCGGTGCAGTTCTCTCTTACCTCGTGAAAGTTACACAGCTCTCATTGACGGATCACTTTTTCGGGCTGTTAATCGGCGTGCTGAAGTCCTGCTGCATTATCATTCTCGTTTACGGTGTAATCGCAAGTTTCTCACCCATAATCCCAACTGCATGGATGGAGGAGAGCTACACCATGAAGGGAGCTTCTTACGTATGGCCGTACGTCCGCGATTTATTACAGTCGAGCGGCGTTCTTGACTTCTCACACTTGACGGGCGGCGGAAGGTAATACATGCATCTTTCAGAAGGTGTCAGGGAAATATTAGAGCTTGATAAAAATCTGCTCCCCTTCCGTGAAAAATTGCGCGGTGAACTGGGGGAGCTTATTTTGTCATCACTCACAACAGCACAGGACTATGAATCTCTCAAGAAGCGCGAGTCCCTTCTGCGTGAATGGCTCGACCTCACAGATCACAACGGCGAATTTTCCTTCAACGCGGGGCTTGAGGCCGTATCTCCGATGTTCCCGAACGCGAAACACAGCGGCATATTGTCGGGCGAGGAACTGCTGAAAGTTCGTGCTGTTCTTCACAGTGCCAGGAACTTACGCGAGGGGTTAGCAGAACTCACCGGGAATTACCCGAATGTTGACGCATTGCGGCGGGGCATCAGGGATTTTTCGCCGGAGATTGACGCGCTGAACGTGATAGAGGACTCCGGGCGGCTTGCGGACAGTGCCTCACACAGACTTGCGGACATACGAGCAGAACTTGAGAACTTGCGCAGGAACGGCAGACGTATAGCCCAGAAACTTTTTGACGACGCGAATATTACGAATATGCTTCAGGAACGTTCATTGTCGTGGCGGGACGGAAGGTTTTTGCTGTTAGTGCGGCAGGAGTACATTAATCGTTTTCCGGGACTTGCTGTAGAGCGTTCGTCATCAGGGAACTCCGTATACATGGAGCCGCGAGCATTGTCCCACGTCAATAACAACCTCATCATAAAGACAAAGGACGAACAGGACGAGGAGCGAATAATCCTTCTCGAACTCACGCGGAAGATATTAACCCGTGAGAATGCCATAATCAACGCTGAAAGGGTAATAGGGACGTTTGACCTTCTGTGTGTGTGTGATGACCTGATACGCAATCACAAGTGGGTAATCCCGGAATTATCGCGCGGAAGTTTCTTCAGGCTTGTGGGTGCGAAACATCCCATGCTTGGCGAGAGAGCAGTACCGATTGACGCAAGGTGCGGCGAAAAGTTCTCGACTCTCGTCATCACCGGCTCGAACACCGGCGGCAAAACCGTAACCCTCAAAACGGCGGGAGTGTTAGTCGTTATGGCGTGGCTTGGGCTTCCGTTGCCGGCAAGGGACGGGACAGTCATAGGGACGTTCGACGCAATTTATGAGGACATCGGCGACGAACAGAGCATAGAGCAGAATCTTTCTACGTTCAGTTCACATTTGCGCAAGATAATCTACATCCTGAAGAACGCAAAGCCTGCATCACTCGTATTACTCGATGAGCTTGGAGCGGGTACAGACCCACATGAAGGAGCCGCACTCGGTGTAGCGATACTCGAAACGCTGAAGGAGATGGGCTGTGTTGTCCTTGCTACGACACATCATAACCCCATAAAGCAGTACGCACTCACGACTGACGGAGTAGAGACCGCAAGCATGGAGTTCAACATAGAGAAGCTAGAGCCGACGTACCGACTGTTGATGGGAATACCGGGTCGGAGCAGTGCGCTTCTTATTGCGAGGCGTTACGGAATGCCCGAAAAAGTTTTGCAGCTTGCGCAGGGGAGCCTTGATTCGCGGGAACTTACAGCGGAGGACATCATGAGCGAACTCAACGAACGGAAAGCAGCACTTGACCGGGCAGAAGATGAGTTCAGGACAACGATGCAGGAAGCCCAAGACTTGAAGCAGACGTACCAGGCACGTGTGAAAGAGATAGACTACCAGCGCGACAAAATCATGAAAGCCGCCGACCTGAAAGCCGAAAAATTCATAGCCAAAGCAGAAGAGACATCGAAAGAGATAATACGTGAGCTTGAGGAGACCGCGAAAGTGTCAGCGAGAAAAGGTTACGACGTGAGAAAGAGAGAACTGAACAAGTTACGGGGAATTATTGAGGGACGGCACAAGAAACGCACCGAACGCGAAATCAAGACGAGCCATGAAGAGAAACCCTTTGAGCCTGCGCCGGGAGTTACAGCAATGGTGGCTGGAAGCGGTATAGTGGGAATAATCAACGAGATACGCAGCGGACGAGCATACATGACAGCCGGAGCAATGAGCATTGATGTTCCTGTTTCGCAGTTAATCGCCACCGACAAGAAAGCCAAAATCGCCACTCCCCCGACAGACACAACGAAACTCCCCCGTCCTGAAAGTGTCCCGCCGTCAATCATGGTTCGCGGTATGCTGGTAGCTGAAGCAATGCCCCTAGTGGAGAGCTATCTTGATCGTGCGTACAGGTCGAACCACTCAATCGTTACGGTAATACATGGGCGCGGTGAGGGAATTTTGCGGCGTGAAGTACATGCGCTGTGTGCGAGGCTGCATTACGTGAAGAGTTTTCGTCTCGGCGGTGAGGGGGAAGGCGGGTATGGTGTTACGATAGTGGAGTTCAAATAATTTTTTGACAGAGAAATTTTTTGCATGTAAAATACGTTCGCTTGAGAAATTCAACGTAAAGGAGATTTGCAAAAGTGATTACCATTAAGACACTCGCACTACTTAGTGAATGCATTGCGGATCTCCGGGTGCGTCCATAAGTCAGCGCACGTAAAATTCAGCACATACACGCCGGGATCTGAAATGCAGAATGTTTCAGGCCCGGTTTTGTTATGCGGGAACTTGGCCGCATGGGAGGAAAAATACATAGCAGATGAGGAGCATTGCCGCTTTTGAGGCAAAGAAGCA
>CAJOED010000056.1 GCA_905233335.1 uncultured Synergistales bacterium | reverse complement strand
GTACTCCCCGTAACCCTCAACATTTCCGGCTCAACTACACTAACACCCCCGAAAATCACAACGTCACCACTTCCTGCAGGGCTTGAAGGTCTTGCGTACGATACACAGCTCACAGCGTCAGGCACAACCCCGGTAACTTATTCGCTCGTCAGCGGAGATATTCCCGGCGGCGTAAATCTCACGTCATCAGGGCGCATAACTGGTACACCGTCAACAGCTGGCACATTTACATTCACCGTCCAGGCGAAAAACATCGGCGGTGCTGACACAAAGATATTCACGATAATAGTCGGAACTTCCCCGATGCTTTCCAGTCCCGCGATAACAACATCAACGCTTGACAGCGGAACGGTCGGCATGGGCTACAACACAGCACTTAAGGCTTCAGGTTACACGCCAATAACGTGGTCGGTAAGCAGCGGCTCTCTTCCTTCCGGGCTTACTCTCACGACATCAGGACAAATTACCGGCACACCGACTTCAGAGGGCACATATACATTCACTGTCCAGGCACAAAACGCAATAGGCACAGCAGCGCAGGCTCTCACGCTGACGATAACCGGTCAAACGGGAACAGGAACAGCCCCGAAAATTACGACAGAACTTTCACCCATAGTAATAGGAAGGGAGTATAATCTTCAGCTCATAGCTTCAGGGACTTCACCGATAACTTGGAGCATAACAAAAGGAACATTGCCGGAAGGACTGACGCTTTCAGAGTCGGGAATGTTATCAGGGACAATCACGACAAAAACAAGCGCAAGAATTACTGTCAAGGCAGAAAATAATTACGGGAGCGATACGAAAACACTAGCCTTCAAGAGCTGTGTATTTCCCGAAATCATAACAGACACACTAAAAGCCGGTACAGTCGGAAAGAGTTATAGTGCCTCGTTCACATGCACCGGGACAAAGCCGCTGACATGGACAATGCAGGGGGACTTGCCCGACGGCTTGACGTTCAACACATCAACAGGAAGGATTACGGGAAAACCGGCGGTGAACGCTTCTGCAAATATTCTTGTTGCTGTGAGTAATGAGGCAGGAGAGAGCGCAAAAATGTTCACGCTGAGCATCAACGCAATAATACCGGCAATATCAACAAAGAAACTTCCTGCTGGTACGTGCGGGAAATCTTATAAGTCAGCAATCAAGGCCAACGGTACAGCACCCATGACATATACACTTGATGGAGCATTGCCGGAAGGGTTAACGTTCGACGAAACGACAGCAACAATAAGCGGCACTCCTGCAGAAGAATGCAAAGACAGGGAGCTGGTCTTCACGGCCTCGAACATGGGCGGAGAAACATCTGTTACTTACTACCTGACGATAAAGGGAATTGCGCCGAAGATTACGACAAAGAAAATTCCTGACGCTAAGACACACAATGAATATTACGCAGAACTTGAAGCAACTGGCACTAATCCCATAGTATGGAGCGCATCGGGACTCCCTGAAGGCTTATTAATGAGCGGCGGCATAATTTCGGGAGTTCCTGTTGAGGGCGGGACGTTCAAAGTGCAGGTTACAGCGTCGAACACAACGAAAACCGTAACGAAAAATTACACCCTGAAAGTTCTGGCTCCTCCTGTGTTCAACGAGAGCGGAATTTTGACGGAAGGTTGCGATGGAAGCAAATACACTTACACGCTTGATGTGTCAGGGACGAAGCCTATAACGTACAGAATTTCAGGCGGGTATTTGCCGTACGGTATAACTTTCAGCAACGGGACATTCAAAGGCACTCCTAAAGAAGCCGGGACTTTTGATTTTGTCGTTACTGCGGAAAATTCTACGGGGTCGGAAAGTCTTGGGTTTGTGCTGCGGGTCAATGCTGAAGCTCCGAAATTATCGGGAAGTCTGCCGTCCGGGACTGCCGGGAAAATGTACACGGCCAAGCTGAAAACTTCTGGCACTGCTCCCATAAACCTGACATGTTACGGCAATCTTCCTCCAGGTATTGAGTTCGACGCGGACACAGGGACATTCAGGGGCACTCCTTCAGAAGCGTGGGACGGATATATAACGATAGCGGCGGAAAATTCCGGCGGAACGGAGACAAAATCATTCAGGCTGCGTGTGAAGGGCGGTACCCCGGCAAGCAATACTTACGCACTGCCGGAAGATACTTTTGCGGGAGAAAGTTACGCTGTCAGTGATTATGCCGGCGAGTATATTGTTGTCGCTGTGCTTCCTGCTGTGAGTGTCGACGAGAGCGGCATGTATGATTTCGATGTTGCACTTAGTGATGATGTACCTGCCGGGAAAAAATTATACTGGCTTGCGAACTCTTCAGAGCCTTCTGATGATGACGGCATAGCAGAGTTCTGTGCTTCCGATGGTGAAGAGACTGAAACAGTGCCGGACGACAGAAAAATAACCGTATCAGCCTGGCTCAACACTAAGAGGACGTACAAACCCGCAATAGCTGTGAAGTGAAAATAATGTGTGTGCCTCCTGTGCTCTGTGCATGGGAGGCTTTTTTTGTGTGCGTCATTCTTGTCTATGCGTTCAAGAATTGCTCTCAATTTCTCGTTGACGCTGTCGAGTGAATACGCAAGCCGCAGACACGTAAGCATGAGCATATCTTCCTGACGTGCTCCCTTCACGATTTCCCCGCAGGCCGTATCAATGAGTGATTTCACCCGGTCAAGCTCTTCCGTCTCTAACGGCGTGTGTATAGTGTATGTTCCTTTTCCGATTGTCAGAAAAACATCTCGTGAAGTCCTCATGTCATCACCTCATCATAAGCATGTGTTCGAGCCTTGCTATTTTTTCGGAGGCGGCAGAATTATTTATCACGTTGTCCTGAAATGCTTTCACGAATGCTTTATCGTGTTCAAGTGTCCCGTCGGATTTCCTCGCAAGTTCACGGCGTAAAATATTTCGTTCGCTGATGAGCTGTTCTACTCTGCTGAAAATCGTATCTGCAAAATATTCCGCGTCATTCAAATTCACTGCCATAAAAAAATCACCCCTCCGCTTATTGTAGCAGAGAGGCAACAATTACCATTAACACCTGCGAATGATATTTCAGTTTACCGCGCATGTCATTATGAGTTTCTCGTCTTGAGATGTGATAACCCAATAAGCAACGTTCAATTATCTGTGCCCTTTCTGTTTCAGGCTCTAACACACGCTGTTATGCCTTTCGTATTTGTAGCGTCCTTGTGTGTGAACGACAACCCAACGGGGGCGCAAGGCTCACTGAACGCTAACGAATGACATAGCCTTTCTGTTTCAGGCTTTCACGGACATTATTATGTATCGCTTCTACTTCCTCGTCTTTGAGCGTCCTTGTGTGTGAACGGTAGCTCAACGAGTACGCCAGGCTCCTGAAACCTTCCGGGATACCCTTGCCGACATAGACATCAAACAGCCTCAATCCCTCAAGAGTAATTTCGCCGTCAGAACTCACACATTCGCGGATGTCCTTCATGACGTTATCGTTGCTCTTGTCGATTGATACCAGCAGGGAAATATCGCGGAACGATGCGGGGAACGAACTCGCCGGGGTAAATTCGGGTTTCTTGGCCTGCTCGAGTCCCGAAACATCAAGCTCGAAAACATACACTCCCGAAACATCAAGCTCCTGTTCGATAGCTGGCTTCAAGCGTGCTACGTAACCTATATTCTTTCCGCCGACAAAAACATTTGCTGTCTGTCCTGCGTGCGTGAAAGGCTCATGTCCCGCAACGAATACAGCCTCATATCCCCGCGCGGTGATTAACGCTTCAACGTCTGCTTTGACGCTGTAGAAGTCCTCCGTGCGATTTCCCGACGGCGAACGTGTATCGCTCCCGTTATAGAGAATTGCCGCAGCGTGATCCGGCTCTATGTGTTCATGCTCGTCATCTTTCAGGAAAATTTTTCCCTGCTCAAAAATCCTCACGGGTTCGCGCCAACCTGAAGCAATCGCCGTACGCAGTCCCATCAGCAGACCGGGCAGTAACGTCGTGCGCATAGCCATCTGGTCGCGGCTTATCGGGTTAGCGAGGGTGAGAGTCTTTGCGCGTATGTCGTCAGGTGAGAGCCGTAACTTTTCGGGGAAATCTTCAGGGAGGAAACTATACGTTACGACTTCAGTATAACCTCGTGCCATGAGTGATTTCCGTATGAAGCTCGCAAGCTCCATTGATGACCCTATGTCCGCGCGTCTCGGCATTTCACCGGGTAACTTGTCGGGCGTGTCATTGTAGCCGCGGAAACGTCCGATTTCCTCTATGAGATCTTCTTCTATCGTAATGTCAGGTCTCCACGTCGGGGGCATAAATTCATTTTCACCGACGCTGACAATCCCGAAACCGTCAAGAATTTTTGCGGCCTCGTTCATGTTGTCCCATGATAGATATGTAGAGAGCTTTTTGCGAGTGAGCTTTACGGGCTTGGGAGTATACGTTTCGTTTTCGGCTGATAACGGCTTGTAGTCGACAACTGCCCCGCACCAGTCCCGCATTAACGTAGTAGCTGCCATTAGTGCCGTCCTGCTCAAAGCCGGGTCGACAGTCCGCGAAAACCTGAATGCTGCTTCCGAGTTTATGCCGAGCCGCCTCGATGTGTGCCCGACTCTTACTGGTGAGAAGCACGCGCTTTCTATTACGATTGTGCTGGTGTCGTCGTTGATGCCGGTCTGTTCACCGCCCATAACGCCCGCAAGAGCTATAGCCTCGCCGCCGCTGGTGATGAGCATATCGCGTTCTGTGAGTGCCCGGTCTTTTCCGTCAAGCGTCATCATGTGTTCTCCCGTATGAGCCGCCCTTACGGTGATTTCACGTTCCGGCAGTGTATTCAGGTCGAATGCATGAAGTGGTTGTCCGAGCATAAGCATTATGTAGTTCGTAACATCTACGGCGTTGACTATGGGACGCATTCCCAAGTGAGCGAGGTCTATTTTTGCGGTGAGGGGTGATTGAGCCATTTTTGCGCCGGTAGCCAGGCCAAGACGATAGCACAGACAGCCTTTGTCCGGAAGTGAGATAGAGCCGAAATTTTCGCACCATTCTTTGTCCTGTTTCAGCGGCCTCATCCATTCGGGAACTTTCAGCATTGACTTTGGGTACAAGCCGCGAATTTCCCGTGCCATTCCGAGAATGCTCAAAAGATCTCCCCTGTTCGGAGTGATTGACACGTCGAAAATGACATCACCGACATGATACAAACTTGCAGCATTATCACCCGGCCTTGCGTCTTTCGGGAGAATGAGAAGCCCGGACGGATCGTCGACATCATGAAGCCCAAGCTCCTCCGCCGATAACATCATGCCGTAACTCTTTACTCCCGCAAAATCGCGTGTACCCATTTCTGTGCCGTCAGGGAGTACTGCTCCTTCTCCCGCATAGAAGACCATATCTCCTGCCTTCATGTTGTGCGCGCTGGTAATGCAGACGTGTTCGCCCGTTCCCGTGTTGAGGTGTGCGATTGAGTATTTGCGTTCTTCCGGGTGCTGTTCGAGAGCGTCAATACGTGCCGCAACAATCCCGCGCATTTTCCCGGCAGTGTACGTTATGCCTTCAACTTCCGACCCCGAAAACGTGAGGCGTTCTGCTAATTCTTCAGGCGTGAGGTCTATAGGTTCAATGTCGATAAAGTTCTTGAGTAATTCCCATGACACTAACATTTTGCCGCACCTCCGAAACCTGACATGAAGTAAGAAATATTGCCGTCGAACAACAGCCGCAAGTCCCCTATTCCGTATTTGAGCATAGCCATTCTGTCGAGGCCGATACCGAACGCGAATCCGTTGTACTCGTCGGGGTCAATTTTTCCCGCGCGTATAACATTCGGGTGTACCATGCCCATGCCGGCAACTTCAAGCCATCCTGTACCATGACACACTCTGCAATGCTCATCATGCCCGGAACACTCTACGCACTCAATATCAAGCTCCATGCTCGTCTCCGTGAACGGGAAATAGCTCGCCCGAAATCTTGACTTCAGACTCCGCCCGAAAAACGCATTCAGCATCTCCGTCAACGTTCCCTTCATGACGCTGAAAGGCACGTCCTTATCCACCAGCAAGCCTTCCATCTGGTTGAACATCGGCGAATGTGTTGTGTCGTTGTCTCTCCTGTATACTTTTCCCGGACACACTATCCTCAAAGGTGCTCCATACTGTAGCATTGCCCGGATCTGTACGGGTGAAGTGTGTGTGCGTAAAAGCGTACCATCGGGGAAGTAGAACGTGTCCTGCATATCGCGCGCGGGGTGCCATGAGGGCATATTGAGGCACTCAAAGTTGTAGAACTCCTCTTCTTTTTCCGGCCCAGTAGCAACAGAATATCCCAAGCCCTGCATGATGTTCGCTATCTCGTGCATCGTCTGTATTACCGGGTGGAATGCTCCGCAGGTCCTGCCGCGTTCAGGGAGTGTTACGTCAATGCGTTCATGTATTTCCTGCTGTTCGTTTTCGGAGTCGCGTATCTTTTTCCCGGTCTGTTCGAGCTGTAATTCTATTTCGTCGCGTAAGGCGTTAAGTTCTTGTCCTGCATCTTTGCGTTCTTCTTTGGGAAGTTTTCCGAGAGACCTTAATAACAGCGTGAGATCTCCTTTTTTGCCGGTGTATTTTATTCGTAAGTCGTCGAGTTCCTGAAGAGTTTTTGAGGAGTTGAGAGCCTCAAAGAATGAAGCCCTCACTGCATTAATATTCAAACCTTCCGGCATTACTTCATGGCCTTCACTTTTTCGACAAGCTCACGGAATGCTGCCGCGTCATGTATTGCGAGTTCGGATAACATTTTGCGGTTCATCGTAATTCCTGACTTCTTGAGGCCGTTCATGAACACGCTGTAGCTCATGCCTTCCGCCCTGACTGCCGCGCTGATTCTCGTAATCCACAGACGGCGGAAATCTCTCTTCTTGCGTTTCCTGTCAGTATATGCCCGCGACAATGCCGCCAAGTATGCCTCGCGTGCCCTGCGGTAAACATTCTTGCGCTGTCCCCAGTAGCCTTTCGTGAGCTTGAATAACTTTCTGCGCTTCTGGTTGCTCTGTGAAGATCCCTTAATTCTCATAATACATCAGTCCTTTCTAGTCATACGGAAGAAGGTGCTTCATCTGTCCTGCAAGCGTATCATCAACATAACCCGTTGCGCGGAGTCTTCTCAATCTTGCGGGCTTCTTGTGTACGAGAATGTGAGACCTGCTGCATTTCCTGTATGCGAATTTCCCGCCTGCTGTCTTGAAAAATCGTTTCTTTGCTCCTGAATGTGATTTCAATTTCTGTTTTGCCATTTTGTGAATTATTCTCCTTTCGGTTTTGCTGGCTGTTTCGGTGCAGGACTGTTAGTCTGAGGTGTGAGCAGCAGCCTCATGTAACGTCCCTCCATAATCGGCTTGGATTCGCATTTACCGACATCTTCGCATTCTGCCATGACCCGGTTCAATACTTCCTCGCCCCTGTCCAAAAATGACATTTCCCTGCCCCTGAAAAACACAGAGACTTTTACGCGATGCCCCTTCTCAAGAAACTGCCGGACTGCCTTCGTCTTGAAGTCGAAATCATGATCATCAATTTTCGGGCGCATCTTGATTTCTTTGAGTTCCTGCACTTTTTGTTTCTTGCGTGCGTCTTTTTCCTTCTTCTGAAGCTGGTAGCGGTATTTCCCGTAGTCCATTATGCGGCATACAGGCGGCTGTGCTAACGGTGCAACTTCTACGAGATCCAAAGACTGCTCGTGTGCCATGCGTATGGCTTCTATTGTGCTGATAATTCCTACTTTTACCCCGTTCTCATCAACTAACAGGACTTGTGATGTAGTGATTTCGTTATTGACGCGAGGGGCATTCTCTTCATTGCCGGGCAATAATTCCTCCTCCTTCCGATTTTCTGCCGCAGCGTTGCATAAAAAAATCAGGGCGGCTCATTGCGTGAAACCTACCCTGATGTTATATGCGTATGATTTCAGAGTTATGGCTTCTTAGTTCCCCGACAGCACTTGGCCGTTCAGGAGAGCCGGACGAAATATAACACACAACGAACTCAAACGCAATTGTTACGCTCCGTCATGAATTATTTTGCCTGCCTCGTATAAGTGTTCGGGGGCAATATCGATCTCATCATTCCATATTACTGTACTGCAATCGACTCTTGCCAGCATGAAGAAGCCGGGATTTTTCAGCGGCTCATATATGGGAAGTTCAAGCAGCGGCCGGGCATCATAGAGTCTTGTGCTTCCGTCCTGAAACTTGAGCGTGATCGTGTAGTCTTCGTGCGGCTGTGCTTCTTTGACGACCCACGCGGGATTCTTGCTCTTCATGACACTTAACGCAGAGGCTCAATCTTATACAGCGGCTGATTGTCCTGTGCAAGCTCCCAGTTTGCAAGAAGCTCATCACGGTGAAGTTCTGCCCATGCTGCTACGAATTTTGTCTGACGCTTCGGAAAATCTCCGTCAATGATTTCGCCGTCCATGTCGAATACAGCCTCACAGCCCTGATAATATGCGTGGAAGTGCGGCGGGTTGTGTTCGTTCGTGTTGAACATTCTTATTATTATTCCAAGAAACATTGATATTGTCGGCATAATTTTCCTCCCTGAATTATTTTTTTTATTATATCTGTAAAAGTTGACAGAAAGAATTTCTATGACACAATAAAATCATCAATAAAGGAGGTTGACGCACATGAATTTGTTTGAGTATAATGGCTCACGGCTCACGGCTCACGGCTCACGGCTCACGGCTCACTTATTGTCCCGACACTGAACGCTGAAAAATTCCTTCCATCACTCTTCGACATACTGCACAAACAGACCCTACCCCTGCACGAAATCATAATAGTAGATTCTGAATCCGACGACCGTACAATAGAACTAGCTTCACAACATCCAGACGTGAAAATCCTCACGGTGAAGCGCGCAGAATTTGATCACGGACGCACGAGAGATTTTGCGTTGAGGGAGAGCACCGGCGATTACGTCATTTTCATAACGCAGGACGCAATTCCTGCCGACGAATATTTTGTTGAGAGACTGCTTGCACCCTTTGCCGACGACGAGAGAATAGCAATCTCTACTGGCCGACAAGTTCCCCGCGACGATGCCTCACCGTTCGAGAAGCTCGTGCGAAACTTCAACTACCCCGACAAGCCCCGTATACGTTCAGCGTCCGACATTTCCGAACTCGGCGTAAAGACCTTCTTCACGTCTGACTGCTGCTGTGCGTACAGTAGGGATATTTACGAGAAGCTCGGCGGCTTTGACTTCCCGATAATGACGGCGGAGGATTTTTTGTTTGCGGCACGGGCGATAAACGGCGGCTACAAGATTGCGTACGTCCCTGAAGCGAGAGTGATACATTCGCACAACTTTACGTTACGGCAGCAATACAGGCGGAACTTTCTGACGGGCTACGAGACGGAGAAACACAAAGAAATATTTTGCGGAGCATCGCAGGAGACGGAAGGAATGAAGCTCGTGAAGTATGTATCTCGCGAACTCCTGAAGCGCGGCCAAGTGTTGTCGTTTGTGCGTTTCGGGTTTGATTGTGTTGCGCGATTGCTGGGGAACAAAATGGGCAAGAGGGCATACAGGAAAGAAAAAAATTTTTCGGGGTGTTGACATTCTGAAAAAGGGGCGTATAATTTCACTCGTTGCGCTTGAGAGAGGCAAACGCTCAAGAGAAAGAGAAGAGCCGAGAAACAAGACAACAGCGGAAGTTAGCAAGTTAATAAGAATATTCCGAGTAAATTGACAGAGATAATTTACAGATGAGATGTAAGTTTTTGTTTTGCGATTATAAAAGCCAAGAATCAGAAATCTCACAAATTTCAACTGAGAGTTTGATCCTGGCTCAGGATAAACGCTGGCGGCGTGCGTAACACATGCAAGTTGAGCGACGGAGGACGGAAGTGGAGACACGGAAGGACTTACGGAGCAGCGGACTGGTGAGTAATATATGAGAAGCTGTCCATCAGAGGGGGACAACAGCTGGAAACGGCTGCTAATACCCCATAGGCCTACGGGTTAAAGCAGTAATGCGCTGGTGGAGGTGCTCGTATCCTATCAACTAGTTGG
>CAJOED010000055.1:7734-10034 GCA_905233335.1 uncultured Synergistales bacterium | reverse complement strand
CGCGGTCTTTGTGTGTCGTGATTACATCATGCTGTGATACAGTGCCTTAATCTCTTCTACGTTCGTGTCTCTGGGGTTGCCCGGGCAGCACGCATCCGCAAACGCACTCTCACTCAAGAACTGCACGTCCTCTTCTTTCAGTATACCCTTCAGGTCAGCAGGAATTCCCACGTCAGCAGAGAGCTTCTTCACCGCCGCAATCGTCGCCGCACATGCTTCATCGTCAGTCATTGCTCCGATGCCCTCAACACCCATTGCCGCACCGACAGCGCGATAACGTTTTCCCGCAACAGGGGCGTTGTATTCGAGGCCGTACGGGAGAATGATTGCACATGCTACCCCGTGAGGAGTGTCATAGAGTGCTGAAAGTCCATGAGCCATACTGTGAACGATGCCGAGTCCGACGTTCGAGAAACCCATTCCCGCGATGTACTGACCGAGTGCCATTCCCTCGCGCCCTTCAGGTGTCCCCTCAACTGCTCCACGTAAACTGTGGCTGATGAGCTTTATTGCTTCAAGGTGGAACATGTCGGAAATTGCGCAGTGTCCCTTCGTGATGTAGCCTTCTATCGCGTGTGTGAGCGCGTCCATTCCCGTAGAAGCTGTGAGTCCTTTGGGCATTGATGACATCATGTCGGGGTCAACGACTGCTATTTCGGGTATGTCGTTCGTGTCAACGCATACGAATTTGCGCTTCTTCTCCACGTCCGTAATCACGTAGTTAATCGTAACTTCTGCTGCTGTTCCTGCTGTCGTCGGTACTGCTATCGTGAAGACCGCGTGTGCCTTTGTCGGTGCAACTCCCTCAAGTGAACGCACGTCAGCAAATTCCGGGTTGTTGATGATGATCCCGACTGCCTTCGCCGTGTCCATTGCAGAGCCTCCGCCGATTGCTACGATTGAGTCCGCTCCTGCCTTCTTGAACGCCGCTACTCCGTCCTGAACGTTTTTGATTGTCGGGTTGGGCTTGATGTCGCTGTAGACTTCATACGCTATTCCGGCCTTGTCGAGAAGGTCAGTAACTTTCTGTGCTACTCCGAACTTCAGCAGGCTAGCGTCCGTGCACACAAACACTTTCTTTTTGCCGCGTGCTTTGAGGTCGGCGGGTATGTTTTCGATTGCGCCCTTTCCGTGATACGAAATGTTGTTGAGAACTATACGACTTGCCATTATAAAAACTCCTCCTTATGATAAATAACCTTCACGAGCTTTTACGCCGAAACGTTTTTCGAGAAGGTGCATATTTTCGTCCGTTATTGTGTTCACTCTTGGGAGATGTGCTATCTTCATGTATATCTCCGCTGCTTTCTCTGCTGTCTCAATGAGGCCGAACGTCTCATCAAGATCTGCTCCCGCCCCGTAAAGACCGTGCAAGCTCCATACAACGAGCCGGGCTGTTCTCATCTTTTCCGCTGTAGCCTCGCCGATTTCGTTCGTGCCGCAGAGCATCCATGGGAGGACATTCACGCCGTCCGGGAAGACAACAATACATTCTGTGCACATCTGCCATAGAGTACGGGTAAATTCGCGTTCGTCCAGTGTGTGAACGTAAGTCATCGCAAGTAAGTTCGTCGGGTGGCAGTGCATGATTACGCGGTTGTTCGGGTTTACGGCCAAGCGTGCGGCGTGGCTCATCATGTGCGCGGGGAATTCGCTCGTGAACTTTCCGCCGTCAGTGAAACCCCATAAGAGCTGTGCGTTCGTTCCGCCGTCTGTTATCTTCACAAGTCCCAAATTCACGTCGGGGGCATACTGTACGTTCTTGAAGTACTTGCCTGTTCCCGTAACAAGAAAATATTTGCCGTCAAGCGCGGGTGCATTGAAGCCGGTCGGGATTGTGCGTAATACTCTCTTCACGTCGCCGTACTCTGACACTTCAGACTCATCAAGAAGTAGGGAGATGTTTCCGCCGTTGCGTTCGTCCCAGCCCTGATTGTACATGTTCGTAGTGGTACGTATCATTTCCACCATGAAGGGAGCTGTCAATATGTCTTTCATGTCCGCTATACCCTCTTGCTCAAAACATCGCGCTCATACTGCTCGACTACCGGGAACCATTCACCGTCCGCAGGTTTGCCGCATACCCTGCAATACTCCTCCCAAACATCACCGAAAGGCATAGTCTTCAGCTCTTCCTGCGCAACCATGAGTTTCGAGAACTCGCCTTTGTCCTGCATGGCTTTCAGGTCATCAACGGGCTGTAACAGTGCGAATAATAATGCTTTCTGTGCGTTCCTGTATCCTGTTGTCCACGCTGATATGCGGTTGATTGACGCGTCGAAATAGTCAAGCGCAATATG
>CAJOED010000055.1:0-7678 GCA_905233335.1 uncultured Synergistales bacterium | reverse complement strand
TCGAAAAGTATTACGTGGTCAGAATCCCACCTCACCGGGCGCGTAACGTGAAGTGCTATTTCCGGGAAGAACGCGAGCAG
Organism: uncultured Synergistales bacterium; assembly: GCA_905233335.1. Lineage (GTDB taxonomy): Bacteria > Synergistota > Synergistia > Synergistales > Aminobacteriaceae > JAFUXM01. The sequence continues at coordinate 7,598 of CAJOED010000055.1, read as the reverse complement.
TGCCGGAATTTTGTCGCTTACGACTTCTGTCGGGTGATAGTGTCCGTTGTCCATGAGGGGAATGCATTTATTCATGTTCACAGCCGCATAGCTCAAAGCGAACTCCGCACTCCCGACCGTATATGCTTCGACTCCGATGCCGAAAACTTTGCTCTCGACACAAGGTTTCACTTTGCTGAAGTCGTAGGGTTCTGTGAGTATTGCGTCGATTGATTCACGGTATCTTTTTCGCGGGCCTATTCTGTCTGCAGGAATGTCCTTGAAGCCGTCGCCCGTCCAAATGTTCATGACGCAGAGCTGTCCGAGTTCTTGAGCCAGGTAGTTGCTGATGCGTATTGATGCTTTGCCGTGCTCGATCCAAAAGTTGCGGGTGTCCTCGTTCGGAGAAGCAAGCGTGAGTGGATCGCATTTCGGGTGCGAAAAGAACGTCGGGTTGAAATCACAGCCGAGTTTGCGTTCCTTGCAGAAGTCGACCCAGCGTTTGAAGTGTTTAGGTTCGAGCTTGTCCCTGTCAGCCCATTCTCCGTTCTCGAAAATTGCGTAGCTGGCGTGCAAGTTCATTTTGGGAGTTCCGGGTATAAGGCTCATGACTTTGTCGAGGTCAGCCATAAGTTCGTCGGGAGTCCGTGCGCGTCCGGGATAGTTGCCGGTTGTCTGTATGCCGCCGGTGAGTGGTTTGCTGGGGTCAGTGTCGAAACCGCGAACATCGTCGCCCTGCCAGCAGTGGAGTGATACTGGTACAGCCTTCAACTTCTGAATAGCCGCGTCCGTGTCGATTCCGCAAGCTGAATACTTTTTCTTTGCGTCTGAATAACTCATTACTTCGCCTCCATTTATTTTTTTATCGCCCGTTGTAGTGATGTCGGGCAATGTCTTTCTGTTGTTACCATGCCGAGACAAAATTTTTTGCCGCCGTAAAATTTTATTGTCTTTTGTTGTACTACCGAACAATATTTTTTTGTTGTTGCTTTTTGCGCCGTAAACTTATCTTGCTTCCGATTGTTGCACGTTGTTGTAATGTCGGAACAAAATATTTTTGCCGCCCGTTATCAAAAATTATCTTGCCTCCATTTGTATTTTGAGATTGCCCAGTGCTGTAGCCTCAATCGGAAGGGCAATAACTTTCTTTCCTGTTGCTTGTTCGGTGAGTGAGTTCAGGAAGTTATTTTTTGCTCCACCGCCGACTATGTATATGCTGTGATATTTTCTCCCTGTGCTGTTCTCGATGTCCTCGACCGCCTTTTTGTACGTGAGAGCAAGAGATCTATACGCGCACCTGAAGTAGCCTGCCGAAGTTTTCGGTTTTTCGGGGAGTTTCGCGTCGAATGCTGACTTCATGCTTTCGGGAGCCATAAAGATTTTGTCGTTCGCGTCCACCGTGTAATTGAAGCTGTCATTCTCTGCCTCACTGACAATATCGCCGAAATTTTTTCCCGGACACAGTTCATCACGCAGACGATTAATGAGCCACATTCCCATAATGTTCTTGAGGTAACGTATATAGTTCACGCCGCCTTCATTCGTGTAATTTGCCTTCATGCTTTCGGTGGTAGTTATGGGCTTGGGATTTTTCACGCCGAGAAGACTCCATGTTCCCGACGAAATATATATCTCGTCGCCGTCCATCGGGATGCCTTCAACCGCGCTTGCTGTGTCATGAGTTGCACAGAGAACGCACGCAACACCCTTATACGTTCCTATTTTTGTGCCGGGCTGCTGAAGTTCACAGAATAACTTTTCGGGTAGTCCGAGCGTCCTGATGATGTCCGCGTCAAATTTCCCGGTCTGTGCGTTAATCATTCCGCCGGTTGTAGCGTTGGTGTACTCGTGGGATTTTTCGCCGCACAACTTGTACAGCAAATATTCCGGCATCATCAGAAAATCACTCACACCGTCAAGCCGTCCTGCTTTCTTGTCCGCATAGAGCTGGTATATCGTGTTGAACGGCTGAAACTGTATCCCCGTGCGCCTGTAGAGTTCCTCAAAGGGAATTTTCGCGTGAACTTCAGGGATAACTTTTTCGGTGCGGGTGTCTCTGTATGCGTAACACGGCAGGACTTCACTGTCTCCCTTCATGAGGACGTAATCAACGCCCCACGTATCAATTGATAGGCTGACGATTCCGGGATAGTTCGCGAGTGCCTCGTCTATTCCGTGCTTGACGTGCGAGAACAATGCGGCAATGTCCCAAGTGAGAGAGCCTTCATGTTCTGTTACGCCGTTCGGGAAACGGTAAAGCTCCTTGACGCAAATTTTTCCGTCTTCCTTCCAGCCTAGAATGTGCCGGCCTGAAGAAGCTCCGATGTCAACAGCAAGGTAATAATTCATGAAAACATACACTCCTCTGTTGCTGAACAGGTGAAAATATTTTTTTTATTGTTGTAATGTGAATGTGAGAATTATGAACGAATGAGGCGTGATTTTCAAGAAGTGCTTTAACTGAAAAAGTATCATCATGTGCAGTCCCGATAGTGTTTCGGTGTCTTGCCGTAGCAGTTGTAGAACAGCTTGTGAAAATGCGTTGCGTTCTCATAGCCGACCATGTACGCAATATCATCAACCTTCATCTGTGTATTCAGGAGAAACCATGACGCTTGCGACAATCTTTTTTCCTGCAGAAGTTCCGTGAAGTTCTTGCGCATCTTTTTCGTGATGAGCCGTGAGAGCGTCGTGCGCCCGTAGTGGAGTGTATCTGCGATTTCTCCGAGCGTTGCCGTCCTGTAATTTTCCTCGATATACCGCAGAACTTTCATGATGACGCTTTGAGCCTCGTACGAAAATTCGAGCGTGTCTGTGCACTCCAGCAGTTCGACGAACAGCAAGCCCATAGTGAGCTGCTGAATGCCCCGTGTGTTTGTAGTTTTCGTTATGAGCGTCCACAAAAGATTCTCGACGAGATTCTGAACGGGCAGAACATGAGCGACCTTGAAGTACAAATACCCCGTATCACTTTCTCCCGTTATGCAGCTCAACACGAAACGCCGCAAAGGTGTCTCCTCATTGCCCAAGAACGACAATACACCGTGAAAGAAATCGGGCTTCACTATGAAGTTCACAGCAATATCATTTTTCCCGGCAGGCTCTATTTCCTGACGTGCGTTCTGTCCAAGCATCAATAACTCTCCCTGCTTCAGGTTTATGGGCGTGCCGTTGACGATATGACGCGTTGACCCCTGACACATATATACGAACTCTACATAATCATGAGTGTGTTCGGGAAAATGTATAAACCTCGTGTGCGGACGTATCATTATCTGCTTGCCTCTTGGGAGTAACTTATCGCCGCTGATAATATCCCGGTCTCCCGTCATGTAAATATCGCGGTCAATCTTTGTCTGCCCCGAAAGAATATTTTTCTCCTCGTCCGTTATAACTGTGAGATACTTCATAATCTTTTCATTCATGCCACAAATGATAACAAAAACTTGAAAACTTGCACGGCCTTTTGCGTTATGATATATTGCAACGAATTTTTTACGAACAGGAGCAGAATGTTTTACATGAATTATCAGGAAGTAAGCGTATTTATAATTTACCTTGTGTTTATGCTTGCGATAGGAGTATGGTTTTTCTTCCGCGAAAAAAATCAGACAGAACGCGGCTACTTCTTAGGCGACAGAAAAATGGGGCCTTGGGTTGCGGCACTTTCAGCAGGAGCTTCCGACATGAGCGCGTGGGTGTTGATGGGACTTCCGACCTCAATATATGCTCTCGGACTTGGCCAGTTATGGATCTCTGTAGGACTCGCAATAGGCTATTCGTTGAGCTGGATATATGAAGCTCCCCGTCTGCGTGCGTTCTCGATTGCTGCTGACGACTCAATCACAGTCCCGCAGTACCTCACGAACAGATTTCTCTCAAGCTCACGTGTCCTGCAATTGATTTCTGCGGCGGTGTTCTTGGTGGCTTATACGATATATGCGGCCTCAAGCATAAAGGCGTGCGGTACTCTCTTCAACACCGTAACAGGACTAGACACTACAACAGCAATGTATCTTGCGGCGTTAATCGTAATCAGCTACACATTCCTGGGCGGTTTCTCTGCTGTGTCATGGACGGATTTCTTTCAGGGAATGCTGGTACTTGCGGCAATGCTGATAGTTCCTATTGCGGCGTGGGCAATGCTTGAGCCGGGTACTTCTGCAACAATCGACACCCCGAACTACTGGAATGTATTTTCGTCGTGGCAGGACATAGTGTCTGGACTTGGCTGGGGGCTTGGGTATTTCGGAATGCCTCACATAATAATACGCTTCATGTCGATAAACTCACAGAAAGAATTACGGAAGTCCGCAAAAATCGGAATATCATGGACGCTGATAATATTAACGTTTGCGGCGTTCGTCGGAGTAATCGGTCGTATGTTCATCGGTTATGACGAGGCTGTGAACAATAACTCTCTCGTGTTTGTCGTGATGACCCGTAGAATTTTCCCGGCGGTAGTGTCAGGTATTCTTCTGTCGGCAGTTCTGGCGGCGGCAATGAGTACGGCAGACAGTCAGTTGCTCGCGGCGGCTTCGGCATTTGCTTCTGACGTGTACCGTCCTGTGATACGTGCGAACAAGGCGGGAAACCGTGAGATGCTTTGGGCTGGCCGTGTAGTTGTCCTGCTGATAGCGATTGCGGCACTGTTCATAGCGTCGAGTCCGAATGCCGGGTCAATAATGGCTCTCGTCTCAAACGCATGGGGAGTATTCGGTGCGGCTTTCGGGCCTGCAATAATGTTGAGCCTGTTCTGGCGGAGATTTACGTTTTCGGGAGCGGCTGTCGGGATTTTCACGGGAGCGGCGGTTGATATAGCGTGGCTGTCGTACATGTCGCACACGGGAGTGTATGAGATTATTCCGGGATTTTTCGCGGGATTAGTGGCGGCGGTTGTGGTGTCGTTAATCTCTCCGAAACCTTCACAGGAAGTAGAAGCGTTATTCGATAAAGCCGTGAAGATGACGAACGAATAAGGACGATAATAACAAGCTCCTTCGGTTGTGCCGGAGGAGTTTTTTTTATGCGAATGTGAGACCGTTCACCGCCCAAACATGAATATCATCATACTTATAGCCGTAATGCTCTTCATTGCTGTATATGCTGACCTCGATATATGCCGCAGGTTGTTCGTCATTGCCCCGAAGCCAGAAGTGATAATTGCTCTCGAAACCTATCATCAAATATTTTTCGCTCTTACCCGGCACTAACTCTATAGCACGGCATAAATCATCACTCCCATCCTCTAAGAAGTTCGAGAATCTTATCTGCTGTTTCCTGTTCTTTTCGCTGGTACGTGAAGTTGTCGTACGTCCCTATAAGCAATGCTCCCGTGTGAGTGATGTTCTCTGCCTGCGAAAAATCTTTGTCCTCCTCAACGTGAACATTATTCAGCGTGTCGGTGAACAGCCATTCATGAGCCATTCGAGGTTTGCGGGACTCAACAGCATAAAGTGAGATACTTTTTTCGTGTCGTGATGCCGTGAGAGGTAATATATTACTTTACGAAAAATATTCATTGTATGAGCCGATAATTTCAGTTTTTCTTGTTACGACGTTGAAGGTTTCTATTCTGTTGAATGCGTCGTTAGTCTGTGCGTAAACGAAATCAATACCGCCGCCGTTGAGAGTTTCGCCGAAATTGTAATAGAACGGGTTGGAGTAAAAATTTCCGTGTATACCAGTAATTGCGATTAATACCGTCCGTGCACACTCCTCATCATTTCGGAACAATACGCCGTTAAGGACACTCCCGCGCTTTGTCGGGACGTTGAGTTTGTATGCGCTCATCTGGACTCACCAAAAACGCACCTGTGAGCATGAGACCCGTAGCACGCATTGCACGAGATACATTTTGCTTCTGTTGATGTTCCGTTGCGTAACTTCATGGGCAGGTCAGGCTCCCGCAACAGAGGCCGTGAGAGTGAGAGCAGCTCTATTTTCGTGGTATCAAGAAGTTCCTGCATTGTGTCAATGCTCCGAATGCCGCCGACGAGAATTACGGGAACACTGACTCTCTATGCAAGCACCGCCGCAAAGTCCGCAAAATACGCCTCGTTTACGTGCGGGATTATTCCGGGCTGTGATGTGTCGTTGCCGCTGACCTCAATAGAGTCTATTCCGTTGTCAGACAGTATACGGCAAATTTCGAGGCTCTCTTCCTCCTCAAGTCCTCCGAGAGTGAAATCGCTGCAATTAATCTTTGCTGTTACGTGGAGGCCGGGAGCTTCTGACTTTATGCCCGTGAGAATTTCTGTGAGTATTCGCGCCCTGTTCTGTGTGCGCCGCGTGTATCTGTACACCGTCAAACCCTGCCTTTTCCGCCCTCACTGCCGCACTGACGAACATACTCACAACCTGCTGTATTTCGCTTGGTGTCATGCTGTCTGGTTCTGTCTGCTGTACCAGTCCGTTCGCCAGCCTCCTGTAGTATGCTCCCATAGCGAGCTGTATCAATGCCGGGCAGTTCTCCGCGTGAATTATGTCCGTGAGAGCTTCATAGCCCCGTGTATGTAGTAGTCGTTGTCTGACACGTCAGTGAAGCCGACAATCACCGCCCCGACTCCGCCCCGTGAAAGTTCGCCGTATATCTCGTATGCTTCTTCTGTGATTGAGCCGTCATCTTCTGCTATGCCTTCCCATGTTGCCGAACGTATGAGCCTGTTCTTTGTTGTGAGGTTGTGAAGTGTTACGGTGTCAAAAATTTTTCTCGTCATCAATATATCTCCTTGTAAAAATTTCAGCGCAACATTGAAGATAATCGGACAGAAATGGAAGCTGCCTATTCTGTGGTACATTGCCGACGCTGAAAATCAGACAGTGCGCTACAAGGAGCTTGAACGCAGGGTAGTGGGTATTACTGCTACGATGCTCACGAAATGCCTGCGGGAACTTGAAGCCGACAAGCTCATACACCGAACGCAATATAACACGATACCGCCGACTGTAGAATATTCATTGATGGAACGCGGGAAGTCGTTAATTCCTGCGCTGGAGTCAGTATATGAATGGGCAGAAAAACAAATGGCAGGGGAATAAAAAAATACCTCCCGTGTTTGTGCGGGAGGCTGTCGTTTACGCGTTCATGGCTTTCATGTGCCGGGACATTAATTCTTTGCGTCGGGCGGCGGTGTTCCTGTGCATTACGCCCTTCACCACTGCTTTATCGATTACGCTCTGTGCTGTGTTGAAGCTCTTTACGGCGAGTTCTTTGTCTCCGGCTTCTACGGCTTGGAGCAGATTTTTCACTACGGTCTTGCACATTGACGACCAGTGCTTATTGTATAACCTGTTGCGTTCTGATATTCTTACCCGTCTCTCTGCGGATTTCTTGTTCGGCATGAAATTTTCTCTCTCCTGAATATTATTATGGTGCCGGAGGGGAGACTCGAACTCCCACAGAGTTGCCCCCGGTGGATTTTGAGTCCACTGCGTCTACCATTCCGCCACTCCGGCCTTGAAATGTTACTGCATAAAATACACTTTCATTATATTTTTGTCAAACACTTTCATGTTTTCCGTTGTCCTTCAGGAACTTCACGACGCTCTTCACTTCCTGCGACGCTCCCCTCCTCGTAACAAACAGCACATCAGGAGTGTCAACAATCACCAGGTCA
>CAJOED010000054.1 GCA_905233335.1 uncultured Synergistales bacterium | reverse complement strand
TGGAGAAAAGATAACCTGACCACGTACAAAACCGCACAAGGCTTGCCTGCAAGTGTCGGTTCTTTTCCTGATAACGGCTCACAGTACACGGTCAACCTCACGACGATTACTCCACACACAACAATAACACAGCACTGGGCGAACAAAGGCGAAGACCTCTCGAAACTGCTTGAGGCGGCGGAGGGAGATTATGAGAACATAACCATAACGTCTGACGATGGCACGTACACTTATGGGACGGACTTCACGATAAACGCTTCCGGCGAAATTGAGTGGCTTCCAGTGAACTTTGTACAGCCCGAAACGCTCTCGCTGACTTCTGCACAGCGTCAGCAGCTCTCCGAGATACCGACATACGACATCACGGACTCTTCAGGTACAACAAGCACATGTGTAGACCCCGAAGACACCAGCAACTTTACGCTGACGGACACCGACGGCACAGAGTACGCATACGGACGCGATTATGTTCTGCTGAAGGACGGCAATGATTACTCGGTGTCATGGATCAAGACCGACAACGCAGAGAACGAAACTGTATCACTGTATGCCGGCTACAAGGGCATTAGTACGTTTGGTGCTCTGTCTGCTCCTGCAAGCGGTACGGACTACACAATAGCATTCGGGTACCAGGTGAATTTGACGGCTGCAAACGATGACAGCGACGCAATCTCAAATATTATTGCAACGGCAGGGAATTATTCCGACATCGCGATAACCGGTGCGGACGGCACAACATACACATATGTAGCATCAGAAGACGAACTCACAGACACGACGTTCACGATTAAGGACGGCGGGCTTATATGGAAAACTACTACGACAACAACAGTAACAATCGAACCGCACGACGCACCTTCACACCTTCACGCCCCGACAAAGGCACAGAGTACACAGTAGAATATGACAGTTTCGCACCGTTGCAGGCACAAGCAGTTTACACTGACGGCGACACCGCAATAAATATTCTTGTCGACGACGGCAACATTTCCGGGAAGTACTTGAGCTACGAACAAATACTTGATGAAGCTGGACTTTCCACCGACGACACCGATGCCGAAATTATAGAAAAACTCTACGAACTCTTCACCCTCACCGACGACAGCGGCAACAGCTACTATTACGGCACGGACTACTACATTGCCGGGGCTGATGAGGCAGACGAGGACACCGGCGAACATGCTACAGTCATCAAGTGGCGCAACTCTACTCCCGCAACGAACTCAACACTCACTCTCACTTACACGGGAAGGGGTGAAGGCGGCGGCGAAGTGTTCAGCATGGACGTTACGCGCTCGAACGTTGACTCAATACTTGACGGCATAAGCGGCACTGCTGACTACTCATACTTTGAGGGCGGCACTACGACAATTACTCAGGGCACAAAAACTTTCTATGAGGGCATTGATTTCGAGGTTACCAAGAACGAGGACAGCGGACTCGCACAAATTGAGTGGAAGACGGGCACGGACTACGAATGGTATTACCCGAACCCCGGCCAGAACTCGAAATACAACATCAACCTCACGACTGCAGACGGAAGCGTAAGAGAATATACTGCTGTGCGGAATTACCGGGATACTCTCGACCTACGCGAGCAGGGATTCACGAAAGTGGGCGGCAGTCTGTCATCGGTAACGTTCGGTGAAAAGACATACGACCTCACAAACAGCGAGGACGTTGCAACCGTGAAAAATACTCTCGGGCTTTCTGTGAAGGACGGCACAAACGGAGCCTTCAACGTGTTCAATTTCGACTGGAGTCCGACATCACTAACGACAAGAAGCGGACTCCCTGCATACAGTGATGAGCTGACTGTGTCTTACGAGTACAACGAGAACACTTTTGCTTTGAGCGACGACTCCGACGGAGATTTACTCGCTGCACTTGGCCTCGACAAAACAGACGGAGACCACTACACCGCCGCACAGGACGCAATACTGATACTTGACGGGGAAAGTTATACGCGCTCATCGAACAACATCGGGGAAGCATACGACAATGAACTCATAAAGGGCATGACGATTAACCTTAAAGGTGTCGGAGAAGTTTCACTTGATGTTGCCCACGACGCACAAAAAGCAGTGGAGAGCATTCAAACACTCGTTGACGGGTATAATGACCTCATGTCGTGGATTAATACGCGCATGACGGAAAGCCAGGTTGACGAGGACGCAAAAGCTACGATAGACAGCGACGACTTCAGAATGCGCTGGGGACTTCTGCACGGGGACTCGTTACTGCGCAACACAAAGAGCCAGATGCGGAGCCTCATCAGCAATGACTTCACATTCTCATTCACGAACAGGACGAGCAGTGAAGAGATTTACGGGACAATGCAGAATAACGGCCTCCGTTCCGACGCAACGTTACGACTCCGAATAGGCTCAAAGTATGTTGATGTGAACATCACGCCTTACAGCACTCTTCAGAGCATCGTCGACATGATAAGCGACAGTACCAACCCGGCAATGAGGGACATATATTACGGTGATGACGGAAGGTTATTAGACGCTCCACTGCTCAAAGCATCCATTGAGAACGACAAGCTCGTAATAACATCGACGAACGGCGACTCTATCACGATGTCAGGGACGGCGGCAATGAAGGCTCTGAAAATGAATTACACGTACAAGGGCTTGTACCAGATAGGGATTGAGACGACTTCTGACGACTACGGCAAGAGCGGGGAACTCGTTTTTGACCCGGACGAATTTATGACAGCGTTGGAGGACAACCCTGACGAGGTGCAGGAACTCATGCTGATGTTCGCGAACAACATGGATTCGTGGATAAAGTCAATGACGACGAGTTCGGCGAGCGGTGAAACGAAAGGCACATTGTCGCGGCAGATTGACGACCTCGACACACGCATAGCCTCAATAGATGAGTATCTCGAAAAGTACCAGGACAGACTCGACCGCATGGAGGAGAGTTTACGCACGAGGTACGCAAATTCAGAGACGCAATTCGCAAAACTCTCACAGCAGGCGAACTCTATAGCGTCAATCCTGAACATGCTGAACGGTCAGTCAACAAGCAGTTCATCAGAGTCATAGATTGTTTATCACTCACTCACACAAGCGGCAGATCTCGTTTCGGGGTCTGTCGTTTTTTGTATGATGATGTTTCTCACTGCTTCTACATCCCCCGTACGGACGACGCATGAATCATCTCTCTTCACAGTTTCGGGACAGCCGCCGGAGTCATAAGTGATTACGGGAGTCCCGCACGCTTCCGCCTCAAGATTAACGGTCGGGTAGTTCTCCTCATAGCTTGAACAGAAGAATACATCCGCCGCCGTATATATCCCGGCCAAGTCCTTTCTGCTTTCTGTTCGTGGAATAGTGATAATGTTTTCGGGTAAAGATTTCTGCTGTTCTGGAGTCATTTTTCCGACGAGGACGACTGCGAATTTTTCCGGGTCAAGAAGTGATGACAGCTTCACGAAATCATGAAGTCCCTTGCGCCCTTCCCAAAGACTTGCTACTCCCAGCACTATAAACTTTCCCATGAGATTATATTTTTCCCGGAAGTTATTTTTTGTCGGCCTGAATATGCCGGTGTCTATCGTGTTGTTTCGGACTTCTACGGGGTATTCACGGAGGAAGCTCATTTTCACGAGGGACGCAAGCCATTCCGACGGAGTAATTATCGTGAGGTCATGAACGCCGGTGAAGATTTTGCGTTTGCGCTCGTAGTTCGTGTAGGAGTTGTCGACTAGTGAAGCAGGGTATGAAGATTTTTGCGGACACTTCTCACAGTGAGTTCTCCACTTCTCACAGCCTGCCATCGTGAAGTACGCACAGTGCCCCGTGAACGTCCAGCAGTCATGGAGCGTCCATAACACCTTCATACTTGGCCGGGACTTTACCCATGAGAATAACAACTCGACATTCACATAATAGCCGTGAATATTATGCAGCCATAGCAGAGACGGGTCATAACTATCTGCCCAGCGCAAAAATTTTCTCGTTGCGTGTGATGAGTAGAAGCCGTGCCTGTCAGTGAGTCGTGTCATGAGTGCGTGCGTGTAAACGTCATAGCTGCTTCCTATTCTCACCGCAAAACGCTGATACTTCTCCGGCACAAATGAACTTCTCCCGTAAGCGATTTTCACTTGATGGCCTTCACGTTCATAATTCTCTGCAAGCTCACACGTGATTTTTCCCGTACTACCCGTCCCGCAAACCTCATTAACGAATAACACCCGCATAATTTTTTTCTCCCTCATGTATAGCGTGATACAATTACGAAAATTTTTATTTTTCCGGGAGTGATTATATAAATCATGTTGGCTCTTATCAAATTAAGTCCCGTTATCGTTCTCGGCGTATTAATGAGACTGGGACTTGATATTCTCTTGGCCGCACCTCTTGCACTTGTCTACGCAATTCTAATCGGTATGATTTTCGGCGGAGTGAAATTCAATGACCTCATGGATGCCGCAATCGAAAACCTCAAACATATTCTCGTCGTCTTCCTGATTCTGCAGATGGCTTATGCAGTTGCTACGTGCTTCATGGAGACGGGAGTTGCCGCGTCAATCATCAACATGGCATTATCGCTCGGCCTCACCGCAAAGCTCGTAGCTGTCGTATCTCTCGTCGTAACCGCAATACTCTCAATCGCAACAGGAACATCATGGGGAACGTTCGCGGCATGTGCACCTATATTCTTGTGGCTGAATCACATTGTCGGCGGAAGCAATGTCCTCACGATAGCGGCGATTGCAGGCGGTTCATGTTTCGGCGACAACATCGGGCTGATTTCGGATACTACGGTCGTAAGCTCAAGCCTTCAGGGAGTCGTCATCACCGACAGAGTACGTCATCAGGGCGTATGGTCGTTCCTGTGTCTTGTGGGTGGAGCTGCTGCTTTTTACTTTGCGGCTGTGAACATGGGACTTCCTGACACGGTCGGAAACGCTAACGAGGCTATTGCGCAGATACCTCAAACAGTATGGGCGGCACTTGAGGAGAAACGTCCTGCGGCAGTTACGCTCCTGAATCAAGTTCGCGCGGGTGTCCCGTACTATATGGTGATACCGTTAATATGCGTCCTCGTTCTTGCGGGAATGGGAACTAATACTCTCGTGTGCTTGGGAACGGGTATTTTGGGCTCGCTGATATGCGGATATTTTGCCGGGACAGTTACGGACATCATGAAGTTTCTCGAAATGGTGCAGTCAAGTTTTGCCGACGCAGGAAGCTGGGTTATCGTCATGATGTTATGGATCGGGGCATTCGGAGGAGTAATGCGGCGTATGAATGCGTTTGACGCAATCGCAAAAATCGTAATGAGCTGTGTGCACAAAGTCCGGCACTTGATGTTCGCGAACGGGTTGTTATGCCTCATAGGGAACGCGGCACTTGCTGACGAAATGGCGCAGATAGTAACGATGAGTCCCATCATAAAAGACCTCACAGACAACCACATAAAGGGAGACGAAAAAGCTCTGTACAAGCTCGCGCTGAGGAATGCTACGTTTGCGGACGCTATGGGAGTGTTCGGCTCACAGTTAATCCCGTGGCATGTGTATCTTGCGTTCTTTGCTGGGATAACTTATGCGGTTTACCCGATGGCAGAAGGAGCAATAAGCCTCATGGATATTATCATGCATAATTATCTTGCGTGGATTGCGGTGCTCTCTATGCTGATACTGACACTTACGGGGCTTGACAGGTTTGTGCCGCTGTTCGGACTTCCGTCTGAACCTGAAGTAGAACACGTGAAGTAGTAAGTATTGTATAATTTCGGCAGGGCTGTTAATAATGGCTCTGCTTTTATTTTTATCAGGGGGCACTTTTTGTGAAATGGCAAAGGTAAAAATATCGGGTCTCACTCACGAGGTAGAAATCGGAATCATGAATGAGCTTGTGCCTGATTACGTTGGGTTTGCGTTTTCGACAAGAAGCAGGCACTTCATAGCACCGGAACACGCCGGGTATTTGCGCTCAAAGTTACGCAGGGGCATAAAGAGCGTCGGAATTTTCGCGAACGAATCACTCCGCAACGTTGCACTGTGTGTAGAGGTTGCCGGGCTTGACATGGTACAGCTTCACGGGGACGAAACAGCAGAATACATTGCTTCACTGCGCGAATATATACGTTGTCCCATCATAAAGGCATTCCGTGTTACCAAGCCGATGGACGCGGAAAAAGCTCGTTACTCCACCGCCGACTATGTGCTTCTCGACGGAAAAGCCGGTGGCGGTCAATCGTTCGACTGGTCATTGCTCGGTGCAGTGAGACGCAAATATTTTCTTGCGGGAGGGTTAACGCCGGAAAATTTCCACAAGGCACTCGAAATTACTCCTCCACCTTACGCGCTCGACGTAAATACAGGAGTAGAAGCTAACAGAATGAAGGATTACCGAAAAGTCATGAAGTTTATCTTGGGCGTAAAGAGCTTCAAGAAGCAACAGATCTAACATCATGCTGCAAATATTCACTGCCGGAGTTCTCTGGGGGACTATCGGCGTATTTGTGAAACTTCTTGCGTCTTTGGGCGCGGGCGATTCTCTCACCAGCTTTCTGCGTATGTTGTCTGCGTTCGTGATAATGTTTCTTGCGGCGTTGTTGCGTAACAGAAAAAACATCATCATCCGCGACAAAACAGCGTTAATCTCGTGTATGCTTCTTGGCCTCGTCAGTCATGGCATCTTCAACATCTGCTACACCGCGTCAATCAGGATTAACGGAATGGCCATAGCGTGTGTCATGATGTACACCGCTCCAGTATTCACCGCAATAGCTTCCGGCATAATCTTCAGGGAAAAGTTCACGCCACTGAAAATCTTTGCGCTGATTGTGAACATCTTGGGCTGTATTCTCACGGTAACGGGCGGGGACTTCACGAGCGGCAATATTTCTCTCACGGGAATAATCGCGGGGTTGGGTTCAGGTTTCTGTTACGGAATGGCGGCGATTTTCGGGAAGTCAGCGGGACAACATGCCGATACTGTTACGGTAAGTGCATACAGTTATGCGTTCTCTGTGCTGTTCTTGGGAGCGTTCACGAGGCCGGATTTCTCTGCGGTGAATATGAACGTGCTTGCGGTGGGTTTTGCGTATGGACTTGTGCCGACATCGCTGGCGTATTTCGTGTACTACAACGGCCTCAAAAAAATAACAGACACCAGCCGCGTACCAGTTATAGCATCGATTGAACCAGTTACTGCGGTGTTAATAGGCATGTTAATATATAATGAACAGATGAGCTTTGCTAATTTTATCGGGGTTGCAGTTGTGCTGGTTTCGATTATTATAATGGTAAAGTCAAAATAATATTTTTATACAGGTGATAAAGAAATGTCAAAAATTGCAGTTGCAGTTTTGAACCGCAAAGGCGGAGTGGGAAAGACAACAATAGCCGTCATCCTCGCCCAAATAGCACTAATCCGGCATAATAACGTGCTCGCAGTGGATCTTGATCCGTCGGGAAACTTTTCCGATGCACTGGGCTTCATGAAAAATTATTTCAGGAACTCCCTGCGCATAAAGAAAACTCTTGATGATGATGATGCAGACGCTCCCGAAGAATGGATAATTATAGACTGCCCCCCGAATCTTGATGATGATTCAAAGAGTGCTATTGATTTCGCTGATATTGTCGTCGTTCCTGTACGTCCTGACTTTTTCTCGCTGTCGAACTTGGGCGTTATGTACCAGACCGCAAAAGGTTACGGCAAGGAGAAAGCACAGTTGCCCCTCGTGAAAGTGGGTTATGACACGTCGTCGATGAGCAAGATAGCCAACCAGATAATTTCGGAGCGCGATTATCCCGTTGCTGAAGAACTGCCGCTTCATAAACACATACCGTTCAATATTACGTCCGGGCGTGTATGGACATCGGGACTTATGGCGCGTTCAAGACAGCCTTATGAAAGACTGTACGAGAAAATAATCAAAGCTGTAGACAAACTCAACGACGGCGTGTTTGATATTCGTGAAGTATGGACTGACAGGAAAGAAGACGAGGCAGAAGATGCGGATATTTAGGGGGCTTGAGAATATACACTCTGTTATTGACCGGCACGAGGCAGAATGACGGACTCCGGGGACTCAAAGGACTATATGATAAGCAAAAGCTTAGTCATAAACCAACAAACGGGACAGGCGCTTATGCTGTTGGTCCTTTTCGTCCTCATAGTCCGTAGACACCCCAACGGCGGCGGAACAGGAGCATGACGGACAGCCCGAAACAGTACCAGCACACGTTCAGGAGCCAGAGCCAGCAGAGCCGGAACATGAAGAGGACAATGCGCCCGCTGTTGAGGTTGTCGAGGTCATCAAGCAGGCGGAAGAGCGTCATTCATGGCTGTATAATGAGGTAGTGAAGGCCATTCGTGATGCGGCAGGGGACGGGAAAAACACAAAAGTAGTCGCGGTGTTCGTGCCTGTTGTGCAGAACGGTAAAGAGTTCGAGAATTTGCCCGTGTCCGAAACCGTAACTTTGCCGCCCGTCAGCGAGGAAGCATTGAGTGTTGAAGACCTCATGACGGAGACAGAGCCGGAAGCATCAGCACACGTTACGGAGGAGCAAGCCACCGTTGCAGAAACAGAGCAGGAAGCCCCCGCACCAATCGTAGAGGAACAGCCGGAGTCAGCAAACGTTACGGAGGAACAAGCACACGTTGACGAAACAGAGCAGGAAGCCCCCGCACCAATCATAGAGGAAGAAACACCCGTTGCAGAAACAGAGCAGGAAATAGCAGAAGAAGCACCCGATATAGAGCCGGAGCAGGACGAACAAGCAATCACGGAAGCTCCCCTTCCCGAAATAGAGCCGGAAACAGAAGAAGCACTCCCCGACATTGAGCCGGAACAGCAGGAAGAAGATACAGAGCCGGAATTTGACCTCCCTGAACCTGAAGACACACTGCCGGAGATTGAGCCTTTGCCCGATGAGCCGGAAGACGAAGCCGCAGAACTCCCGGAAGTTTCAGAGCCGGAAGAGGATTTAGAGATTGAGCCGGAAAATTTGCCGGAGGACAACGATGAGCTTGAGATTATCGAGGTTGAAGAGGAACACGAGCCGGAGCCGGAAATAGAGCAGGAACAGGAACAGCAAGAGCCGCCCGCCGTCAGTGAGGAGTTTGCGCTTTTCCCGGAGAGCAGTGATGAGCCGGATGAAGCTCTCGCAGAAGCCTTCAAGACGATGGAGGAGAAACTCGACGAAAATTTGCAGGAGCAGGAGTCAGAACAGGAACAGCAGGAACAGCAAGAAGAGGAAGAGGAAGAAGAAGAAATTTTGCCGGGTGAAAAAATGCAGTACGACGAAATTCCGCTTCCTGATGAGCTTGATGATGATGAAGTCTTTGATGAGCCGGAAGAAGTTATCTTGGAGGACAGCGAAAACTTTGCGGACAATCTCGAATTTTTCCGCGAACCTGAAGAATATACCGAAAAAGAAGAGGACAGCAGCGAAAAAAAATAATTAACGGGAGCGGAGGATTGCGTAGTAAATGTTCAGCCAGTCATCACACGTCAAATCTTCCGCCCTCATTTTTGCTCTCTCACCAAGAATTTCACCGTCAACAAACCCCCGCAGATTGTTCATGAGCGTCTTGCGTCTGTGCGAAAATCCACGGTGCAATAACTCACTCCATAACTCACTACGCGCAAGCTCAAAGTTACGTGTTATCTCTATCTCCACTATCGCAGAGTTCACTTTGGGAATGGGACGGAAACATTCACGCGGCACATTGTGCACAATCGACGCTCTGCCCATCGCCTCAATCGTAACGCCCAAAGGATAACGCGATTTCGTGTCTGGCTTGGCCGTAATGCGTTCTGCTGACTCCTTCTGCAACATATACAGGTGGTAATTCATTCGCGGAAATTTCAGCAGCTCCCATATAAGCGGCGTTGTTATGTTGTACGGAATGTTAGCGATTACTTTTTCGGGAAACGGTGAGAGTGAAGCATAATCGAACTTCACCGCGTCCGCCCAGTGAAGCCGCAGTCTGTCATTCTCACCAGCAAGCTCTTCAAGTTCCGGGCGCAGTCTCTCGTCAAGTTCTACGGCATGAAGACAGCTCACGTTCGCCGCAAGAAGTGCCCGTGTCAGTACACCGTGCCCGGCTCCTATTTCGAGAACACAATCACCCTCACGCACTCCCGAACGAGTAATCATCAGAGCAAGAATATTTTTGTCGACGAGGAAATTCTGCCCGAAACGCTTTAGTGCCGTTATCATGATTTTTTCGCAAGCACTGTCTGGTTTATGCCCTTGCGCCGTGCCTCATTCATTGCGTTGTATGCCGCGCTGATAAATTCTCCCGTACCCGAATAGCCGCCCTCTATCAGCTCAGCAACCCCCGAACTTACAGCAACACCAGTCAGCTTTTCGCGTATTTCGTTCGCAAGCACGACAGCCGACGCACCCGAACAATGTGCAATCACCGCGAACTCTCCGAAATCGAAACGCCCAGCAGAAAAATTTTTGTGCCCGGAAAGTGTACGCTTCATGATCCTCACAAATTCCCGCAACGTTCTCTCTGCTGTCTCCAGATCCCGCCCGCTGATTTCTCCGATGTCGTCAATGCTCATCATGATGAGGCTCAAATGTTCGGTGTTCTTTATGGAGCCGACAATCTCGCTTCGTATCACGTGAATTATTCCGCGCCTGTTCAGCACACCCGTAGTGTCATCAAACGTCAGAACACGCCGTAACTGTTCGCGCGTCCGTCTGTGCTCGGTGATGTCCTCGAACGTCAGCAACACCGCAGGTTTCCCGCTCCACTCTATCGGGGTTGAGTGTATGACTATCTGCCTGTACTCAAGCTCAATTTTCCCGGTGAGTGTGTTCAAGTCCTCGTCAAAAAATACTTCCTCGCTGAACTCGTAAAAATTCTTTCCCCGCTGTATCTCGTGCATTCTGCATTCAACACTGCCCGAACGCTTCATGATTATGTTCATGAGTGCAGAGTTGTCTTCAGGCTCAATAAGCTCGATAACGTTGCGCCCGGTGATTTCTCCCCTCACGCACGACATGAGAAACTTGTTCGCCGCAAGAAATACCCCGTGAGAATCTACGACTCCAGCCCTGAACGGCAATGCTTCAAGTATTTCCGGGTTGCTCTGTATCACGGGCGGAAGAGGCTGGGCGTTCTCTTTCTGTGTTATGCGTATGACAACGCCCGCAGTCCCGTTCTCCTCAAGTATCAGCGGTGATGCTGTGAGTTCCCAAAGTTTTTCGCCTTCAGCAATCTCTATAGCGTTCGTATCGCCAAGACACGCGGCCATTAACGCTTCATGTATCACGCTGTCGAGTTCAGTGATACGGGGAGGGTAATTCCTGCCTTCCTCGCACTTGTGCCCGAATAACCTTCCAGCTACAGACTTGTATCCGTGAGTTGCGTATAATAATTTCCCGCGAATGTTTATCACACAGCAGAGCAGGCCGGGACAACTGTCAAGAACTCCGCTCCATACGCTCATAATTATTTGTCGTTGTAGCCTTCAGGGTGGGACTTGTGCCACTTCCACGCCGACGCAATAATATCTTCCATGCGCGTAATCTCCGGCTTCCAGTGCAGAATTTCATGTGCCTTTGTGCTGTCTGCTACGAGCCTTGCGGGATCTCCTGCTCTCCTTGCGCCGATTTCTACGGGAATGTCAGAGCCTGTTACTTTTCGTGCCGCGTTAATCATCTCCATCACTGAATAACCGTCGCCGCTTCCCAAGTTGAAGATGCTGCTTTCTCCGCCGCTGCGTAAGTATTCGAGCGCAAGAATGTGTGCCCTCGCTAAGTCCTCGACGTGAATATAGTCCCGTATGCATGTGCCGTCTTTTGTCGGGTAGTCGTCGCCGTAAACAGTAACATGTGCGCGTTTCCCCAGAGGCACCTGAAGTATCAGCGGTATCAAGTGAGTTTCGCACTTGTGGTCTTCACCGATTGTCCCGTCATGCCATGCTCCCGCAACATTGAAGTAGCGTAAAGACACATAGCGTATGTCATGACGACGGCTGACCCAGTTCATCATCTTCTCCATGATGCGTTTGCTTTCACCGTATGGGTTTGTCGGGATTGTGTCGTCTGTTTCGAGAATGGGAATGCGTTTAGGCTCTCCGTAAGTTGCGGCTGTTGACGAGAATATTATGCGCTTCACGTCGTGCCTCTGCATTGCCTCAAGAAGCGAAATCATGCCTCCGACGTTGTTGTTGAAGTACTTTAGGGGCTTGTCGACGCTTTCACCAACCAGCGAATACGCGCAGAAGTGAATTACGGCTTCTACGTCGTTCTCCGAAAAAATTTTGTCGAGGATTTCTCCGTTGCGTATATCTCCCTCGTAGAACTTTATGCCTTCGGGAACTGATGCTCTGTGTCCTGTTTCGAGGCTGTCGACAACGATAACATTATCGCCGTGTTCCGTGAATGCTCTCACATTGTGCGAACCGATATAGCCCGCTCCTCCGCAAATTAATACTGACATGATAATTATTCCTCCCTGCTATATTCTTGTGTTAGGTATCGGGTTGAACATTACGTCCCCGATTGGTATCGACATGTCGAAACTGCTTTTTCTTGTGCCCACGTGCATTTTTCCGGGAGCACCGACGCTTGACGGCTTCACGACATCATAAATACTCTGCCGCGCCCCTGCAGAAGGCATACGGAGTCCGGCCTGTTCCGTCCCGAATTTTTCCAGCAATGACGCTTCATATTTTTCTGTGAAGTCAGGGTTTGCTTCCCACCAGAAATTTTTTGCCTCGTTGCTGAAAAATATATTATCATCTTCTCCCGCCGCCGCAAAAATTTTCACCGGCACAAGTCGACCGTTCACAATGTCAGCAGCTTTCAGCCAGGCATATTCGCCGCCGAACCACGCAGAACCTCCGGGCTTGTTCATGATGCCGAGAGCTTTGGAGTTCGACCGCAGAAATTGACGGGCACTGGAATATTTCCCGACTAGCACTCCGACCCAAACAGCATTTTTCACGCGCTCAACCTTCACGACTTCCTGCCAGTTTGCGGGAACGTCCTCAAAAAATTTTCGCAGCTGATGGGCACTAGGTGATGTACTGCCGCTGATGTTTACGGCTGACGCAAGAGAATATATGCCGCCGATAACACGGTGGAGCTCGGTGTCCTGTTCGACTTCCGCACAAGCAGAAGACACACACAGACATACAGCCATAACGCACGCAAGAAACTTATACATGATAATACTGCTCCTCTCTCTAACTCGTGAAGTGTTCACGATAATATTGCCGTCTATCGTTTTGTGAAGCCCTTACGTTGAAGCAAAGCAACATGTGAAATCCTGTATTATGCCCGCTCATGACACATTGCCTCTCTGTGAAGTTCACAGCCTGACATGTTGCCCAATACATAAAGCCAAGTGTCCCGTTCAGCAAGAAACTCACTCATGACATATTGCTTCTCTCTATACAGCCCTCTCTGTGAAGTCCTCACGTAATTATGATATGTTCGGCTTCTGCACATGCACACAACGCACGCGAGAAACTCACACACAACACTCTGTTACTCCCTCTACTGATTACTCAGCAGCAACTTCCCGTCCGCCTCAAGCAAATGAAACACACTCTGCGGCAATGGATTTTCGGGTGTCTTGTCGTTCGGCATAATGAGGAACACTCTTTCTTTCCCTGCCCAAAGACTTCCTATCAGCGAATACGGAGCGTTGAACTTTCTCTCCTGCACTCCTTCCGTAAAATCTGCTTCTATTATGCTTGAATTTCGTAACGTGTAAAAATACATCGACGGGTAATTCACACTATACTGTATCACCTTGTCAGTTCCTTTTATGGCATCACGGAGCTTCAGTCCTATATCGCGCACAGAATACACATCCGCTGTAAGGTTGAACACTCCCGCAAGAGGCATCAAGCACAGCAGTGCCGCCGCAGGAACATTACGCACCCACTTCACAATCTGCCGGGTCTTTGTGTAGTACCAGCTCGCGAATATGAACAGCCCGACAGCAAGCTCATACGGTATCAGGGACATCAACGAGGCTTTTATGACGGGGAATTTGTTTATTGTGAACGGCAGAACGATATACATCACCGGCACTAGTATCATCATGTTGAACATCACGGAATAGCGCACCGACAGAAGATTTTTGCGTTCGAGCCACGAATCAGTTTTCACGCCGAGCATAGCCGACAACGCCGGAACGCACGCCGCCAGCGACAGAATATCCCCCGACAGCAACGCCGCCGACGCAAACACTGCCGCCCATACGAACATGAACAGCTCCGGGGATTTACGCGCGGGAAATTCACGGGGCATTACCTCGTACACAGCACGGACAATGAAGCCGTGAAAAGGAATGAACGACGCGAACACAAAGATGATTATTCCTGACACACCGCCGAAAGTGTACATGTGATTCTGACACCGCATGAAGTGTATGATTTCGGGGTTGGCAATCATGAGGACGACGAAATACAGCCCCGAAAATATCACCGTGATTAGCACTCCGCCCGGCCAAGTGAAGAAGTTGCGCAGAAATTCCCGGTCATCACAGAGAACGCAATAGACAATCACCGCCGTAAAAGGCAGAATTACTCCCTCGAAACCGTGAACGATGAATGCGAGAGTTATAGCAGTGTGAGCAAGTATGAGGCTGTTTTTTTTCTCCCACGAACGCACAGCACCGGCCATAGCGAGTCCCATGAGGCACGAATAGAGCGCGTGAGAAGAAGCAATCTGTGATACGGCGAAACATAACGTCATGCCCGCACACACACACGCCGCAAGCCGGGATTTACGTCCCGCACTGCCTGCAGCAATCGATGAAGCCCAAGCCATTCCCAAGCCCGACAGAGCAGACCAGAAACGTACAGCGAACTCACCCCAGCCGAAAACTTTCAGCGACAGAGCATAGAGCCACCATGTGCCTAAAGTGCTTCCTGATGTGAGAGCTTCTCCGATTTTCGGGACAAAGTAATTTCCGCCCGCGCTCATGTGAACGCCGACAGAAGCATTTACGCCCTCTACAGGGTCAATCAGTCCATGATCCCCGATGCCCCTGAAGTATAAGTAGAACAGTATTGCGGCGAATAATGCGGCCGGGTTGTTGCGCAGAAATTTTCGCAGCAAAGCTACTTGAACAGCGGCAGGAGTGCCTTGAACTGTGGAGTGCCGGCTTTTTCGAGCATGTGATAGATCACCGTTTCGGTCGGGACAACGAGACAGCCCAGAGAGCGTGCGGCCTCAAGTGCCAGTGCGTGATTTTCTGCTGTACGGCTTCCGCAGGCATCAGCGGCGATTACGACATTGAGGTTGTATTTTTCGAGCATGTCGATGGCGGTCGCAAGGACGCAAATATGACTTTCCACGCCGAACAATATCACCGTGTCTTTTGTGCCGGAGTTGAAGCTCAAGTTCAGGAACGCGTCGCCGAAACCGGGATTTTCACAGCAGGAAAATTCTACTTTGTCGAGTATGGTGGTGTCTTCGGGGATTAAGGCTTTGAGTTCGTTGATTGTTGAGCCGATGCCTTTCGGGTATTGTTCGGTAACGATTGAGGGCACAGAAAGTTCACGGGCGGCAGTGAGGAGGCGTACGGAATTTTGTATCACTATATCTTTATCATGAATAGCCGGGATTAACCGCTCCTGAATATCAATCATCAGCAGGAACGATGACCGGGCTTTTATTGACCTGCGCACAGTGTGAAAACCTCATCTCTGAAAAAATTTTTTCGTGGAATTATTATATACTATCCTGAAAAATTATCATTGCTATGTGTTTTGGGGGCGGGCGG
>CAJOED010000053.1 GCA_905233335.1 uncultured Synergistales bacterium | reverse complement strand
CATCAGGCCGTCCCCAACTGCTTCATGACTTCTTGTTCAGCGCAAGAATATCAAGCGTATATCCAGCTATGTTGTTGCTGTGATCCCCTATACGTTCAAGGTTGCTCAATAACGTTATGAAGTTCACGCCCTTTTCGGGATCGCATTCTCCTTTGTTGAGGCGGTCAATGTGCTTCTTCCTGTACATTCTCTCCTGGCTGTCTATCTTCTTCTCAAGCTCTCGTATAACCTGCCACGCAAGCGCAGAATTTTCTTCCTCGATTGACCGCATAGACGTATCAATGGCCAAGTTCGTAGTTTCGTACATGTCCCGGAACTCCTCGACAGCTTCCGCCGACAACTAATTGTCCATAGCATCACAGCGTTCTATCAAGTTCTCTGCTCTGTCGCCGATTCTCTCCAAGTCAAGCGATGCATTCACATAACACCCCAGCACCGTCGAAATCTCATCAGATACTCCCTTCTGCCATATTTCAGAAGCATATTCCGAAATCGCACGGGTGATTTTGTTCACGCTGTCCTCAAGGTTGTCGAATTTCTTGCGGCGTTCCTCAAGTTTTCCTGCGTCGTACTGAAAGAATGCCTCATGTACTACACCAAACATCTTATGAATAACTCTTCCCATGTGCAGAAGCTCATCTTTCACTGCCTCAACAGCACTTGCGCTCGAAATGTTGATCAGCGTCGGGTCAAGATACATAACGTCTTCGGGTTTGTCTTCAGGCCGTAACGGGATGAGTGTCGAGATTAATTTTGCCAGCAGTGAAACGAACGGGAAGAATATTATTGTGTTGAGTACGTTGAATATTGTGTGAGCGTTCGCTATTTGTCTTCCGATGTCGGGAGAACTCCATAAAATAATTTCCCGGTAAATCGGAAACGCAAGCAGAAATATTATTGTCCCAAGCAGATTGAACAGTACATGCCCTGCCGCCGCCTGTTTTGCCGGACGACTCGATCCCATAGCGACGACTATAGCCGTAAGCGTTGTGCCGATGTTGTCGCCGAGTATTATCGGTATAGCCGCATCAAGTCCGATAAGCCCCTGCGAAGCCACCGCCATAGTGAGACCGATTGTTGCCGCGCTCGACTGTATCAGTATCGTGAGTATCATTCCCGCAAGAACTCCTGTTAGTGGGTTGCGGCTCAATGTCAGCAATAAGTCCTTGTGCTCCGAAATTATGTGCGTCGCTGACCCCATCGTCTGCATTCCCATAAAGAGCAGGCCAAGTCCGACGATACCGCTCGAAAGGTACGTAATCTGCTTCTTCTTCGCAAAAATAGAGAGTGCCACGCCGATAGCCACCAGCGGAAGCGCAAACGCCTCAATCTTGAACGCGATAATCTGTGCTGTTACGGTCGTCCCGATGTTAGCTCCCATGATGATGCCGAGTGCCTGCGTGAGATTCAGAAGGCCGGTATTCACAAAACTCACCGTCATTACTGTAGTGCCCGTGCTGGACTGTATGAGGACGGTTACGAGTATCCCGACGAATATCCCCCGCAATGGTGTTTTCGTGAGTGTGCCTATCAACTGCCGCATTTTGTCGCCCGCGATGAACTGCAGAGCCTCGCTCATTAACTTTATGCCGTAAAGGAATAAAGCAACGCCGCCCGCAATGTTGAAGAATGAGTGAATGTCCATGTGAACAAAACCTCCTGCCAAAAAAATTATTCTTGTCAATAAGTATAACAGACACAAAAAGGCTTGACGATTTTTATACTTTGCTTTTTTTTGTCATATAATAAGCAAAAAAATTTTTTTCCCGAAAGGTGCAACATGAATCAAAATTTTCAAGCTAAAACAAAATCACAAGAACTGGAAGAACTGCATACGTTGATACACAATATGCAGGACAGCCTTTGACCCGGACGCACTGGCAGAACGCTCAAAGACACTCACGCATACGACATCAGCTGCTGACTTCTGGACATCGGAGGGACATGAAGACATCCTGCGCGAACTCTCCGACGTGAACGCAAAACTCGAAAGCATCAGGCACATCAACACCGAATACGACGACCTGAAGACTCTTGAGGAGATACTGCGCGGCACTGAAGACCCCGAACTTGAGGCGGAATTTTCACAGCGTGCCGAAAACTTGCGCGACGAACTCGAACGCTCCGGGCTGCTGCTCCTCCTGAATGAGCCTTACGACAACGCAAACGCCATACTCATGGTACATTCAGGTTCCGGCGGACTCGACTCACAGGACTGGGCGGGAATGCTGCTCCGAATGTACCTGCGATACTGTGAACGTGAAGGCTTCCGCGCGAACGTCATCGAAGCTACGACCGACGAGGGAGAAGGCATCAAGAATGCGACCGTGTTGGTTGAGGGCAGTCATGCGTACGGTTTCCTGAAGGCGGAGAGGGGAGTTCACCGGCTTGTGAGAATTTCGCCGTTCGACAGCGCGCACAGACGACACACGAGCTTTGCTTCTGTACTCGTTTCGCCGGAATTTTCCGATGACGTAGACGTTGACATCAAGCCCGAAGACCTCAAAATCGACACATTCAGGGCATCGGGTGCAGGGGGGCAGTACGTGAACAGGACGGACTCCGCCGTGAGAATTACGCACCTCCCGACGGGCATCGTCGTAACGTGTCAGAACGAACGCTCACAGCACATGAACAGGCAGGTAGCAATGCACGTCCTCAAGAGCCGGCTGTATGAGTTAGCTTTGCAGGAACGACAAGAAGAATTATCATCAGTTGTAGGCGAAAAGAAAGAATCAACGTGGGGAAGCCAGATAAGAAGCTACGTCCTTCACCCGTACACAATGGTAAAAGATCACCGAACGAATTACGAGAAAGGAAATATACAGTCAGTGCTTGACGGTGATATTAACGGCTTCATTATGGAGTACTTGAAGCAGAAAGCAAAAGGTAATGTATAAGAAATTATTGCTGTTAGTGTTCGTGATGTTTTGCGCTGTGTCGGAAGCAAAGACCTTCACTCCCGAACAGCCGACTATTTCCGTGAACGAACTCAAGCCGGACATGAACGGATATATATTGACGGTGCTGAAAGGCTTTGACCCCGTGAAAATCCCCGTAAAGATAATCAGCATAATCCCGCAGAAACCGGGCACTTATGTCAGCGAACAGATACTCATAAAGTTCATGGGCAATAATAAACTCTCGCAGGGCATGAGCGGTTCGCCGGTGTATGTTGACGGGAAAATCGCCGGAGCAGTCAGAAGCGGCTGGGAACAGAGCGATCATACTCTAGCACTTGTTACGCCAATAGACGCAATGTGCAGAATTTTCGCCGATGACATGACAGCACAGAATAACTCTTTTCCGCTCGTGAATGCTTCAGTGTCGGGTGTGCACCATGACAGCTCCCAAATGTTACGTCTTGGCCGTGTACTTGGGCTGACTTTCACGCAGGGAGTGTCTGTAAATTCGCGCGGGCTTGACGTGAAGACCGTAAAACTTTCTCCGGGCGATTCTGTGTCCGTAATGCTTGCTTGGGGAGATGTCGAAATTTCAGCGTCGGGAACAGTAACAGCAACTTCACGGGACGGGCGGTTTCTTGCGTTCGGGCATGAGTTCATGAAGCGCGGCGGAACTGCATATCCTTCTGCCCGGTCGTTCGTGCATGACACAGTGAACAGTTCGGCGTTTCCGTTCAAGCTGACGAGTCCCGAAACAATCAACGGCATAATCACGCGCGACACAGAAGCGGGAATAGGCGGTAAGTTCGGAGTATATCCGTCGTCGATAAGTGCCGAGCTGGTATTCGTGAACTTGGACGCTCACACCCAAAGACGCTACAAGTTTCGTGTTGCTGCTGATGAGTTCGCTAGTCCTGCTTTGCTGTCAGAAATTTTTGCGGCACTCTGTGAGGAGTCATGGGGTCGCAAGGGTCAGGGCACTATGTCGGTGAACTTGCGCATTGACGGACGTAATCTCCCGAACGGCTGGGCGCGGCGGGACATATTTTACTCCGACAACGATATTATTTCGGAGTCTTTCGAGCAGGCGAAAAACATAATCGGCGCATTCCTGACACAGCCATTCACTGACACTATGCCCGCAGGATTTACGCTGACCGTTGAGGCAACACAGAAGCCCCGTGTGCTGATGATTGAGAACGTGAAAGCTCCAGATTCGGCCAAGCCCGGCGAGAACGTGAACATTTCGGTGAAGCTGCGCGGGTGGAGGACGGCACCGATAGAGCGAGAATTTACGCTGAAAATTCCCGATGATGCTTCTGAAGGTGTCTGTGAAGTCGTCGTGCGCGGCGGAGGTTCTGAAGCTATGGGACAGACGGCGGTCGAGGAAGGCTATAAATCGATTGACAGCCTCGAACGTATGCTCACGGAATTTAGAGCGGCAGACGCTAACAACGAACTCATACTGGAGATAAACACCGACCGTCTTACTGACATACTCGAACAGGCTCTGAAGGGAAAGAACGCACAGAAACATGAAGACTTGCTGCCGGAAGAAACTGAATACTTGAGCGAAACGAAACAACGCCGCATAAAGGAAGGAACGCTGAAAATATACAGTTCTGATTACTTCATAGCGGGAATGATGAAGGGGCTTATACATGTTCATAACGATTGAGGGCATAGACGGTTCGGGAAAATCTACACAGTCAGGCAACATTGCTCGGTGGCTTGAACAGGAATCCGGCGTAAAGACTGTTCGTACGTTCGAGCCGGGAGACTGGTACGGCGGGCAGGACTTGCGGAAATTCATACTGGGGAGCAAAAATTTCTGTGCGTTGTCCGAACTGCTGTTATTCATGACGGACAGAGCCGAACACGTGAACAAAGTCATACTTCCTGCACTCCGCGCGGGTCATAACGTCGTGTGTGAACGCTATAACGCTTCTACTATTGCATATCAGGCGGGCGGTCATAATCTCGACATTGAGCAGGTGAAAAACATCATAGCGGCGTGTAATTTCCCTGTTCCCGACGTGCAGATACTTCTTGACATTGACCCCGAAACAGCCATTGCGAGAGTACGACATCGCAATAATCACGACGACAAATTCGAGGCGGAAGGTCTTGCGTTGTTGAAGAGTGTTGCGGAAAGCTACAGGGACATAGAAGACCTCATCACCATAGACTGCAACAATAAGACAGAAAATCAGGTGTTCAAGTCGGTAATAGCGACTCTGGGGGCTGTGCTATGGCCATACAGATAAAGCGCAGGAGCGGGGGAGAACCGACAGCATCAGCACAACCGCGCGTGGAGTACGGAAGCAGCAACACGGGACAGCACACAACACCGGCGGACGCAGTGAGTTCGTCAGCATTTTCTTTTGAGGCGGCAATGGAGGCGACGGAGCTTGAAGAGTTGCTTGACCAGCTCTATGAACTTTCCGACAGGCTGTCAGTTTTTCCGGGCGGCAAATTGATAGAGGAATATCGTAACGTCCTGCATGAACTGTTGAAGCGTGCGGCACAGGGAATGCGAATAAAGCGTGATATGCGTTGGCGCAAGACGGACAGAAAACTTTACGTAACAATAGAGCGTGCAGAAAAAGCAATGGATGAGCTTGAAGAGGCTTTTATCTACGAGGGCAACAGGACAAAGGCACTTGCGATAATGGAGGAGATTAAAGGTTGTCTGATCTCTCTTCTGATGTAACGTGGCGTGAAATTCTCCGCGAAACAGAATCAGGCGACATTCCCCACTGCAGAGCCATAGCCGCGCCGCAGGAACTGCACAATGAGATAGTAGAGTCCCTCGCACGAATTATTCTCGGAAGTTACCGTCCTTCACACCCTGACTTGCTGATAACGGGAACGACCGACAAAGCCCCCGACGTTGAAACATGCCGCAGTCTCATCAACAACATAGCACTGAAACCGATGGAGTCGCGCAGACGTTTCGGGGTTGTTATGAGTGCCGACAAGTTATTCATTTACGCCGCGAACTCACTGCTGAAACTTGCTGAAGAACCGCCCGCACATGCCGCGTTATTATTTCTCATGCAGGACGGGAGATTATTTCTGCCGACTCTGAAGAGCCGTTCACGTTACAGCGTCATAACGACAGAACGACAGCATGAAGCTCACAGAATGCCACAGGACGCTCAAGAATGGGCAGAGTGGCTTGCTGACACACGGAAAAGCGCGGACGTTGAAGGTGTCGTGAAGGAGCTTGAAGCGTGGTCGAATTTTGCGCTGTCGGAAAAGAATATCATTCTTGCGGAAAAAATCGAGGGCGTGCGGCTCATTGCGGCGAAAAAAAATTTGTCCATTCCGTTACTATGCGACATGATTATATTGATATTGAGAGAAGGAAATATTTACTGTGAACATATACTTGACGATATTCGGGAAGCCTAGATACTTGGGACTTGCCAAGATAAAAATGGAGGACACGCGCCCCCGCTGGATTGTGCTGAAAACTTCGCGTGGTTACGAGATGGGATTGCCTGGTGGAATGCTGACGGACGAACAGCACGAGGCATTTCGCGCGTCGAATTTGAGCTTTGAGGACACAGCAGAGCCGATGGTACAGGACGTTGATTTTGTGCGCTGGGCTGATGATGAGGACGTTGCGAACTATTACGACTGTCGGCAGGAGGAAGCAGAAGCGTTGCTGCAGGGGCGTGATATTCTTGCGGCGCACGGTCTGCCCATGAAGCTGGTAGATGTTGAGTACATGCTCGACCGCAAAAAACTATACTTTTACTTTACGGCAGAACAGCGTGTAGATTTCCGTGCGTACGTTCGGGATCTGGCGCATGAGTTCAGGACGCGAATTGAGATGAGGCAGGTCGGTATTCGTGATGAGGCGCGAATTGTGCGTGGTGTTGCGTCATGCGGTCGTCCTTGCTGCTGTGGGTACTGGCTTCGTGGTTTCAGCCCTATAAGCATCCGGATCGTGAAGGAACAGAGATCCGCTCTGAACCCGACGAAAATTTCGGGATTATGCGGTCGCCTGATGTGCTGTATGTCGTACGAGCAGGAATTTTACTCTGAACTTTGGGCGAAATTACCCGGCCCCGGCGCAAAGATACGAACGGAGAAGGGCGCATATATCCTTGAGAGTCTCGACTTGGGCAAAGAGCAGGTGAATATTCGTTTCCCGAACGGGCGGCTTGTTGCTGTGAAGATTTCGGAGTTTCCTGATTTCCGCGATACTGTCCTGAAGGGCGAGGAGTGGGGTGAGGACAAAGAGCTTGCAGAGAAGAAGAAGAAAGCGGCGGAACGTATTGCGGCGATAAAGGAGCGTGCAGAACGTATGAAGTCGGCGCAAAAGATGAGGGCACAGAAGGCCAGGAAGGAGAAAGAGAAAGTAAACGAGAAAGAGAAAGACGCAGAAGCACCGAAACCGACGAAGCCGAAAGTGAAACCGAACAAGGAAGGAACGCAAAAACGCAGGAGGCCGAGAAAACCGCAGAAGCCGGAAGAGTGAGACGCACAGTGCGGGGGTGTTATCTGTCGGAGTAATGCCCGCCGCATTCCACTATCGTAATTTTCTTGTCGTCAACGTCGAAAACTAGCCTGTTCTTTTTGTCTATCCTCACGCTTGAATACCCCGAAAAATTACCCCTCAAACGTTCCGGCTTGCCGTAAGAAAACTGATAGCCATTCCGTTGTATGTCCTTTATGAGAGCATGTACCTTCTTGAGCGTGTTCCTGTCCTCATGCAGCTCTATATACTGTTCCCATGCTTCCGGCTGAAAAAATATCCCGCGCATGATTATACGCCGCTTTATTTCTTTTGCTTCCGAGCGTGTGAAGCCGTTGATGTCCAGCGTAGAAATTTTTATCTCCTGCTTCCTCAATACCTGCGCAATCATAGCATCAATCAGAATGTCTACTGGGATCCCTAAATCATCGCAGAATATCCCGAAATGCTTTCTCAATTTGCTGTCTACCATCAATGGCTCTCTTGTCTTTTCCTCTTTCTTTTTCATGAATATCACTCTCCATGCGCTATATTATACACATGCACAAAAAAAAGCGGAGCCTCCACACTCGGAAACTCCGCAAATATTTTTGTTTCACATAAAGAAGTTCACGCCTGCCGTTTCACATCTTCCCCCTGAAGACTTCACCGAAACTTGCCGAAACTTTCAGCAATGAACTTCACGTCAGCACTTCAGACTAGAACGATATTGCTGTTCTGAATCTGATCACGTTGTCCTTGTCAGGATCGTCATCGTTGCCGTCAAAGTCGCCGTTGACCATCATGTAGTTCAGACCCATTGTCGTAGCGTCGTTGAGTTGGTACTGAACGCCCAAGCTGAGTTCTGACGGATTCTTGTCGTCTTTCTTGTCGCCTTCTACATAATCCTTCACGGTGTAGCCATAGTAAGCAATGTACGTTGCAAATTTGTCTGTCCACTGCTGGCCAAGTCCAACGCGGAAGTACGTGATGTCATATGCTGCACTTGCACCGTTAAGGTATTTACCCTTCACTACATCGCTGCCACTGTAGAAGATTGCGCCATCTCCATTTGATGACCAGAAGCCCTGATCAAACGCACCGTACTCAAGCCATAAGCTGGTGTACTTCAGGAAATCCTGCTTGACATCAATTATTGCTGCCCAGTGGTTTGCGTCCTCAATGACTTCGCCCTTATCATCATATGCGCCGAGACCGTAATCGTTCCATTTGTTCTCTACAGGATCTACTATCTCAGAATCGCCAGCCTGATGGTAGAAAATACCCTTTACGCCGATTGCATCAGTGAAGTCAAAGTGCAGGCCTGCGAATACTGTCCACAAATTGTTGAATGATACATCGCCGTGCTGGTGTTTCTTCTGGCCGTTGACCGCTACAACATTACCACCTGCACCCGTACCAAACTGTTCTGCATTATCGCCCATGAACAGCTGTCCACCGATGTCAAACCCGAACTTCTCGTTGAACTGTACGTTACCACCGAGATAAAGCATCCAGTCTGAGCCATAAATCTGGTTCCTGTTCGGGTGAGCAACTGCTATTTTTGCATTGCCGAGCGCAAAATTCTTTGTCCACATGAACGCCGTTGTTGCCCAGTCCGTAATAACCTGGTCTCCAGTCCAGCCGCCCGTTGCAGGAAGTGAAATCTTGTACGCGCCTTCTTCTGACCAGATCTGACGACCGATGGTAAATCTGCTGTCAAAGTAGAACGGCATCTGTACATAGAAACGATCCATGTATGCGCCTGAACCCGAGTTGCCGTTAGCACCGGCTTCATTACGAAGTCTTGCGTGGAAGAAGTACTCGTCATTCTCTCCCCATGTACGTTTGAAGT
>CAJOED010000052.1 GCA_905233335.1 uncultured Synergistales bacterium | reverse complement strand
AAATATCAGTCGTTGCGGTGTTGTGCGCCCCGAAAACATCACGGGTATTCTCTGCTGTGCTGTAGCTATCATCATGTCGGGGTTGCAGTGCGTCGTGTGTTGCTGTTGTCGTGTCATCGTTGCGCCCCGTATCGTATGATGCCGCGAAAACATTTTGTGCGTTGTCCGTAGTGTCGTAGTCATCCAATGTCGGTGTCGGTGCGTGAACTTTCCCTGCTCCGCGAAGCCACTTCAGACTTTCAGGTATCTCTTTCTCCGGCTCCGGCTGTTGAACACTCAAAGGGGCAAGCAATAACCCTGTCCCTTCATGTTTCGTTTCTTTCTCATTGTGTACAGCATTCAGCCAGTCAAATAGATCCTGCTTCACTCTCTAATAATTCACTTCCTGCGTTAATAGCTTGTCAGTTTAACAATATTTTGAAAAGTTAGCAATGTTAGAGCTGATACAACATGCTATTATTATGTGCAAAAAAATTTTTGAAAGCACGTGATAAAAAAATGTCTGACAAAGTAATTAACACGCGGCGTTTCGGTGAAGTGTCTTACTCATCGGATGACGTGTTATTTTTTCCTCGCGGCATTCCTGCATTCGAGAATAAACATGAATGGATCTTGGCAGGTGATGACGACAGCGCAATAAAATGGCTCCAATCCATCGAGGACGGCTCACTCGCTCTCCCGGTAACTTCACCCGACGCAGTACAGCCCGACTACAACGCTCGAATCCCGGAAGACGAACTGAAACTCATCGGCACAGTCAACCCGGCAGACTTGGCCTTGCTGATTGTCGTATCTATTCCGCAGAATGCCCCGTGGAACATGACCGCGAACTTGCGAGCTCCCATACTCATCAACCTGAAGACACACAAAGCAGTTCAGGTTATCGCTCTGAATGAAGAGTACCCGATAAGGCACATAATATTTCCTGAAGACGTGCGCGAAAAAATGAAAGCCTCATCACAGACGAACGGGGGCGGAAAATAATGCTCGTACTAAGCAGACGCATAAATGAAAGCATACAGATAGGGACAGACATAGAAATTATGGTGATAGATGTCCGGGGTGATGTTGTGCGTTTGGGAATAACAGCTCCGCAGTCGACACAGATATGGCGCAAAGAATTATGGGACGTTATCGTCAAGGAGAACAGGACAGCCGCAGAAGGTTCTGACATTGCCGAAACGAAATTAACACCGCGCATTCCGTTATCGACGTTCTCGAAACTCTCGAAAATTCCGACCGTACACGTGAGCAACAAGACATCATGAAGAAAGCCGCAATAATTTTGGGGAGCGACAGTGATTTACACATTGCCGAAAAAACTATCGGTGTGTTTCGGAAAATCGGCGTTGAGTTTGAGGTGAATATCATCTCCGCTCACAGAACGCCCGAAAAAGCCCGTGAATTTTCCATGAACGCGCGCAAAAATAATTTCGGTGTGATTATCGCGATTGCGGGAAAGTCAGCGGCACTTGCGGGAGTCCTCGCGGCACATTCGAGGCTTCCGATTATCGGCGTTCCCGTGAAGGGGTCGGACTTGGGCGGACTCGATGCATTACTCTCAACCGTGCAGATGCCTCCCGGAGTCCCTGTTGCGTGTGTTGCGATTGACGGCGGAGAAAATGCTGCGTGGCTTGCGGGTCGTATTCTTGCGGTGAACGATGAGGCACTTGCGGCGAAACTTGATGATGAAGCGTCAATGATGGCGGAGAAAGTAGAGCAGAAAAATCATGACATTCACGAAAAATACAGTCAGTAAGAGTTATGCTGATTCGGGCGTAAATGTTCAGGCGGGATATGACGCTGTGAAGTTGATGCGTGAACACGTCGAGCGCACGAATATTCCGGGAGTCATGGGCAACATCGGCGGTTTCGGGGGAATGTTCGAGCTTCCGCCGGGACTTCATAACCCAGTATTAGTGAGCGGCACTGACGGAGTCGGCACCAAACTCAAAATAGCGTTCACCCTCAACAGACATAACACCGTCGGAATTGACTGCGTTGCTATGTGCGTTAATGATGTTCTGTGCTGCGGTGCTCGTCCGCTGTTCTTCCTGGACTATGTTGCTGTCGGCAAAAATTACCCGGAGAAAGTTGCGGCGATAGTTGCGGGAGTCGCTGAAGGTTGCGTGCAGTCCGGGTGTGCGTTAATCGGCGGCGAAACTGCAGAGATGCCCGGCTTCTACCCTGAAGATGAATACGACATTGCGGGCTTCTGTGTCGGTGTCGTGGAACGCGAAAAGATACTCTCTCCCTTGAACGTAAAAGCAGGGGATATAGTTATCGCTCTTCCGTCGTCAGGAGTGCACTCAAACGGATTCTCGCTCGTGCGAAAAGTTTTTGCGGGGCATGACCTCAACACATACACTAATGAACTTGGCCGGACGCTCGGTGAAGAGTTACTCACGCCGACAAGAATATATGTTCGTGATGTTCTGCCGGTAATCTCTCGTGTGAAGTCCATCGCACACATTACGGGCGGAGGTTTCTACGAGAACATTCCGAGAGCAATCCCCGACGGACTGACCGCAAAAATAGAACTCGCGAAAATACACACTCCCGCAATATTTGACCTCATCATGAGAACGGGAAGCATTGAGCGCGACGAAATGTATCACGTGTTCAACATGGGAGCGGGCATGATGTTAGTAGTTTCGTGTGATGATGTTGATGATGTTCTGCGTGGGGTGAAAGGTGCTTATGTGTGCGGGGAAATAGTGAGCGGTCAAGAAAAAATATTGCTGTCGTAAAAGAAGTCCCGCCCTTATAGTCGGGATGTGAAAACATCATGAGGAGGTAGAAACATCTTGCTGAAAATTTCCGTATTAGTTTCCGGCGGAGGTACTAACTTACAGGCTCTAATCAATGCCCAAAACAGCGGCATACTGTCTTCCGGGAAAATCATTCAGGTCATCTCGAACAACAGAAACGCTTACGCCCTCGAACGCGCAAAACTCGCACACATACCCGCCGAGTTCGCAGAAACAGAAGACGACATACTCACATTACTGGCAAAAGCTGAACCCGATATTGTCGTCCTCGCTGGCTTCATGCACATCTTGAGCAGACACTTTCTCGACAACTGCCGCGCAAAAATCATCAACGTTCACCCGTCGTTAGTGCCATCGTTCTGCGGTAAAGGCTTCTACGGGCTGAAAGTTCATGAGGCTGTATTGAGGGCGGGCGTTAAGGTTACAGGCGCAACAGTACACCTCGTGAACGAAATACCCGACGGCGGAGAAATCATCGCACAAAAGTCAGTGGATGTCCTCCCGAATGACACTCCTGAAACACTGCAGCGTAGAGTCATGGAGCGTGCCGAATGGGTAATACTTCCGCGCGCTGTCGAGGACTTGTGCAGAAAGTTATCACCGCGAATTTTCCCGGCTCCCATCAAGTATCCCGGACGGGGAATTATCACGGGGCTTACTCCTTCAGGGCAGAAAATGCTGGCGTACTTCATCATGGGCAGAAGTCCATCAAGCAAGGCACGAATTTTTGAGCGTTCCGGCGATGACCTCATCATAAAGCTCACGAACAACGACAAGAATTTTGACAGCTCACTGATACTTTATGCTCCGTTGAGGGTAATAGGAAAAAATATCATCGTTACGAACGGAGATCAGACCGACACAATATACGACGCACTCAAAGACGGCGGAACTTTTGAGGACGCACTACGCACACGAGAATATGAGCCTGACGCACCGCACTATACTCCGCGAATTTCGGCAATCATCACGGAAACAGGACACAAGCAGAGCATCCTCAAGAGGGCAGGAAGATATTTCTATGAGTATGATTTTGTGCCGGGTAAGGGAAGACTCATTCACACGTACGATCATGATGTCATGCGCGATGACGTTCTGCCGTCGTTCATGGGTGAGCCTAGAGAAGTGAACATTTCGGACGATATTGACACGTTCGCAGATAACCTTTGGGAGGAACTCGGAGAAAGTTACAGGGTTGCTTTGTACGTGAGGTATTATGACGGTGAAAAATATCATGACAGACTATTCAACACTCAATGCGTAAATTAACAGGCCGCGAAAAAATCACGGAGGCGGGCTTATGTGTTATGGACTACTGGCAATGGGCACATTCTGATATAGTCTGCAACACTGAACGGGCAGCATTCGCAGAGTTCCTTGTGCATTCAGCAGTGAATGGAGTTGAGGATATCCGCACGAACTGGACAGAGTATGATGTTCTTACGCCCGGAGGAATCAAGATAGAGGTGAAGTCATCAGGTTATCTGCAGTCATGGGAACAAAAAGAATTATCGCGAATAAAATTTGACATTCATCAACGGTGCTCTGATTTCTACGTGTTCTGCCTTCACAAACACACAGAGAGAGAAAGCATGAACATTCTTGACTTGTCGCAATGGACATTCTTTGTTATGAGGACTTCAACCCTCAATGAGAAAGTTGGAGGACAGAACGAAATTTCTCTGAACAGGTTATTAGAACTTGGAGCGATGGAAACAGATTATCATCACTTGAAAGAATTTACAGGGGAGTGAAAATTTTGCACGAATACATATTGAAGTACGGCACTAATCCAGACCAGAAACCCGCAAAAATCTTCATGAGGGACGATAGCGATTTACCCATAGAGATACTCAACGGCAGACCGGGATACATTAATTTTCTTGACGCTCTCAACTCGTGGCAGTTAGTGAGGGAACTCCGCAAAACTCTCAACATTCCTGCGGCGGCATCATTCAAGCACGTGAGTCCTGCGGGGGCTGCTCTTGGCCTGAAACTTTCCGACACTGAACGCAAAATATTTTTCGTGGACGACGAACTCGACATCAACGCTTCACCCCTAGCGTGTGCTTATGCCAGGGCACGAGGCACTGACAGACTGTCATCATTCGGGGACTGGATCGCACTTAGTGATACATGCGACGCGATAACGGCCAAGTACATAAAGCGCGAAGTTTCCGACGGGGTTATTGCTCCTGACTACACGCCCGAAGCACTAGAGATACTACGGACGAAACGCAAAGGCGGCTATGCTGTAGTGAAGATTGACGCAAATTATGAGCCGGGAATGCAGGAGACACGGGATGTTTTCGGCGTAACGTTCGAGCAGTCGAGGAGCACAGAGCCGGTGATTGACCCCGCAAAGTTCGACGCGCCCATCACGAAACTTCACGACATACCCGAAACAGCAAGAAGGGATCTCACGCTCGCACTAATCACGCTGAAATACACGCAGTCAAATTCAGTGTGTGTTACGAAAAACGGACAGACGCTCGGAGTCGGTGCGGGACAGCAGTCGAGGCTTCATTGCGTGAAACTTGCTTGCGACAAGGCAGACTTGAGGACATTGCGCGAACACCCGAAAATTATCGCTCATACTTTCCCGGCAGACATGGGACGGCCTGAACGCGATAACGCAATCAGTGAGATGTTGACGGGCGATTTTCTCACACAGTCAGAACGCAGAGAGTTCATTGCGGAAAATTCCGGGTCATCGCTTGGGAGTGATGCGTTTTTCCCGTTCCCCGACAGCATAGACAGAGCCAACATCAGCGGCGTGAAGTTCGTAGCACAGCCGGGAGGGTCAATACGTGATGAGTTAGTGATTGCGGCTTGCGATAATTACGGTATGGCTATGGTCATGACGGGCAAAAGATTATTCCACCATTAGGAGGCGCGTTAATATGAACATAATGATAGTCGGCGGAGGTGGACGCGAACACGTAATCGCAAAATATGTTTCACAAAATCCCCGCGTGAAAAAACTCTATG
Organism: uncultured Synergistales bacterium; assembly: GCA_905233335.1. Lineage (GTDB taxonomy): Bacteria > Synergistota > Synergistia > Synergistales > Aminobacteriaceae > JAFUXM01. The sequence continues at coordinate 10,273 of CAJOED010000052.1, read as the reverse complement.
CGCTTCCCGGCAACGGAGGCATATCACAACTTGCTGAATGCGTGAATATTTCTGCTGAAGACATAAGCGGCATCGTTGAGTTCGCAAAATCACACGCTGTAGATTTCGCCATCGTCGCTCCTGATGACCCGTTAGCTTTGGGAGCTGTCGACAGGTTAGAGGCAGAAGGCATAAAGTGTTTCGGCCCCGAACAGAAAGCAGCAGTTATTGAGAGCAGCAAGATTTTCGCAAAAGAACTCATGACGAAATACAGCATACCGACCGCAAAATATAAAGTTTTCGACAAACTCGACGCGGCACTATCACACGCGGCACTCTCTGACTTCCCGATAGTGATTAAGGCCGACGGGCTCGCAAAAGGGAAGGGAGTAACTGTTGCTGAAAATTTCGGGCAGGCAAAGGACGCAATAATCGCGTGTCTTAAGGGTAAGGCATTCGGTCAGAGCGGCGAACGTATACTGATTGAGGAGTGCTTGAGGGGACCGGAAGTTACTGTACTAGCTTTCACGGACGGAAAGACTATAGTCCCGATGGTGTCATCAATGGATCACAAGAGGGCTTATGATGGCGGCAAAGGTCCTAACACCGGCGGCATGGGAGTAGTTGCTCCGAACTTCTACTACACTGACGAGATAGCAGACGAGTGCATGAGGAAAATTTTTCTCCCGACAGTCGAGGCTATGAAGGCGGAAGGCAGGGTTTTTCGCGGGTGTTTGTACTTTGGGTTAATGCTCACGAGGGACGGCGCAAAAGTGATTGAGTACAACTGCAGGTTCGGCGACCCGGAAGCAGAAGCTGTACTCCCATTGCTTGAAGGCGATCTGCTCGAAATTATGCTTGCTGTTCGTGAGGAGCGTCTGTCAGAAGTCAGCGTGAAGTTCAAGAATGCGGCATCATGCTGTGTCGTCATTGCGTCGGCAGGCTATCCCGGACACTACATCACCGGCTACCCGATAGATTTCGGCAATGTTGCGGGCATACCGGGCGTTGAGGTGTTCCACGCGGGGACAAAGTATGACGGCGGGCAGTACTTCACGAACGGCGGAAGAGTTCTTGCGGTGAATGCTGTTGCGGAAGATTTCACGTCAGCGCGTGAGAAAGCGTATGAGGCCGTGAACGAGATACATTTTGAGGGTGCACGTTACAGGACGGACATCGGCGCAAGCTAGTTCTCGTTATCTTCACTGACCCATGAAGCCCATACCTTGCGCAGTCTGTCGGAAAGTCTGCGGGTCAGCCTGCTTGAAGTCCCTGCACTGCACACAGAAACCGCCGCGCTCCCTGAAGCGATTAACGACGGGAAAAAGAAATCACATTCTCCGGGACAATCAGCAACGTTCACGGGAATGTGTTTTGTTTTTGCTGTGATGTGTACGAGGCTGTTGGTGTGCCGGTCATTTGTCGCCGCGATAACGAGCGCGAAATCTCCCGTAACATCATCGGGCACGAAACACCGCGTAATTCTCTCGGACACTTCCGGGAACTCCTCACAGAACGCGGGACTGACAGCGTGAATTTCTGCTCCGCACTTCATGAGGGTAACGGCACGGCGTGAAGCGATATGACCTCCGCCGACTACGAGAACTTTTTGCCCGGCAATATCTATCATCATCGGAAAAAACGGTGGACGCGGCAAATTTTGAGCCTCCTTGCTGATATAATCATCATAATTCTAACGTGGAGCGTGTTGTTTGTGAAAAAATTTTTTTGCGTGATGCTGATGATGATGATGTTTGCGGGAGTGTCGGAAGCTGTCGTGAAGTTCGGAGCTGTGCCGGGAAAATCGGGTCTGTCGTACAGCGGCGTAACATATAGCTTTGACAGCCTGAACGTTACCATAAGAAACAGCACAAAGTATAACGTGAATTTCGCGTGAATTTCGGCGGGACTATGATATTTCTCGACAAAAATTACAGGGTGCTGGCAAAGGCAGAATTATTCACGGCGAAAGTGAAGCGTCATTCGTCGAGAAAGTACAAAGCGTTTTTCAGTGAAGGGACGGGAGAAGAGGCCAAGAACGCAAAGTATCTTGAGTGGGAGTTCTAAAGTGGGAAAGCAATACAGCAGAAGAGAACTGATAGCAATAGCAATAAGTCAGGGCTGGACGCTTGATGAACGAATATGATTAAAAAGCGTCTTGGCATCAAAGATTAACGGAGGAGAAATTATTATGGTATACCCAAATTATTACATGTACCCTGCAATATTTCAGCCTGACGGTGATATGTGGACGGTAACATTTCCCGACATTGATAATGCATTCACGTCGGCGGACACTCTTGAAGACGCAATTATTGACGCTCAAGCAGTACTTGAAGACTGCATTTATTTCCGGGAGATACAGCATGATGAGATTCCACGTCCTTCAGGTCTGAATGATATAGCGAAACCGTCAGGGGGATTTGTACAAATGGTTGTAGCTGTCATGAAACCTGCAAGAACTGAATGGGAAAATAATGAAGTTGTTGAGGCACTAGCATAATGAGAAAATTTCTGCTGTCATTACTATTCTTGCTGGTATCATGTGAAGCATTCGGAGCACAGACGACATCCGAAGCATTTATGTCTCTTCCGTTCGGGCACACGTTCGAGCGCACACAAAAACGCATGACGAACAGCGGCGCAACTGTTCTTGTTCCCCGCAAAGATAGCCTCACTATGGAGGGAAAATTCGAGGGGTATCAAGCGACGTTCATATTTGGGTTTCACAAAAAGAAACTGCTGAAGTCGAAAGCTGTATATCTTCAGAGCGTTGGCAACGTTGAGGGCGACAGAAAATTTTACGAGGCGTTACGCGGAGGCTTCAATGCTACGTACGGCACCGCAAAGGAGACACCGACAGCCAGCACTCGCAAGAACGGTAAACTCATTCTGCGCAACGTATGGACACCCGACAGGTACACGACGATAACGCTCACATACAACCCTGAAGCGTCGAAACGATTTCCGGGTAACTCAATCAGCGAGAAGTTCATACAGCTCATCTACAAGTACGACAAGTGGGATAAATAAACCCCGGAAAGCCCCGGGGATTCTGCTATTCTTTTATCATTACTCCCACGCCGCGAGGTGAACAGTTCAGCACAAAAAAGTGTGAGCCTGCTCCTCCGTCCGTGAAAATTCTGCACATTGCCTGCGATAATTTCCCTGCCGCACCGTGAACTATCGCTATCATCGTCGGCCCCGAACCTGAAATCGCCGTTGCTACACAGTCAGGGTGATTCGCTATCTCGCTGAAAAATTTTTCGCCCGTCGTGCCAGGAAATAATTTTGCCCGGTGAGACTGGTGAAGTCTGTCCTCCATTCCCACGCGCAGTAAGTCCCATCGTCCCATTGCCCACGCCGCACATAATATGCTCGCATGACTGACGTTGAACACCGCATCACGGAACGGCACACTTTCCGGCAAAATCTTTCTCGCGTCCTCAGTGTGTACCTGGAAATCAGGAACAGCCGCAATCACATTCAGGTTTTCGGGCAACGCTGGCAGTCTCACGTAGCGCAGGCTTTCACCGTCCCAGCAGGAGACAGTCATACCCCCTATACAGCACGGCACGACGTTATCGGGGTGTCCCTCTATCTTTGTCATCACGCGCAATAATTCAGCCTCCGGGAATTTCCAGCCGGAAAGTATATTCGCTAGCATTACGCCGGCAACTACAGCAGTGGACGAACTCCCAAGCCCGCGATTGAGGGGGACGGCATTACAGCTCTCGAACGCAAAGCCTTTCGGGGGAACGTTCCATATTTCGCACGCTTTGAGGTAGCTTATGACGAGAAGATTTTTCCGCGCGTCTTTCAGCTCATCGACACCCTCACCGATAACCTCGCAAGTATATTCACCTTCCGGCAAAATCTCCTTCACCGTGAAAATATTGTACAGAGTGAGAGCCATTCCCAAAGTGTCAAAGCCCGACCCTAAATTCGCCGTCGTTGCAGGAACTTTCAGCCGTATCATTTGCCTTCAAGCACCCGCATCAAGTCTTCGAGCGTATCATTGATCTCTATGGGACGACCAACCTGGCTCATTGCTGTATCAGGATCTTTCAGGCCGTTCCCGGTGAGTATCATGGTTACGGTGATGTTTTCGGGGAGCCTTCCTGCACGTTTCAGCTTCAGCAGTCCCGCAAGAGGTGCACACGATGCCGGTTCCGCAAACACTCCGCCTTCCGCCGCAAGTATTCTCTGTGCTTCGAGTATCTGTTCGTCCGTTACGCTGTTGAACTCCCCGCCCGACTCACTCACTGCCGCACGCGCAAGATGTGCACTTACGGGATTCCCAATTCTTATTGCCGTCGCTATTGTTTCGGGGTTTGGACAAGGCTTATTCGTTACGAGGGGTGCTGCTCCTTCTGCCTGAAAGCCCATCATCTTGGGAAGAGCCGAAATTTTTCCGAGCTTCCTGTACTCGTTGTAGCCCGCCCAGTATGCGCTGATGTTTCCTGCATTGCCGACGGGTATTGCGTGCCAGTCAGGAGCTTGGCCGAGAACGTCGCAAATTTCCCACGCCCCGGATCTTTGGCCGATGAGCCTGTACGGGTTGACGCTGTTCACCATAGCACAGCCGGTCTTCTCTGCACCCTCACGAGCAAGCTCTAACGCACGGTCGAAATTCCCCTTCACCGCAATAACTTTTGCACCGTACATGAGAGCCTGCGCAAGTTTCCCAAGTGCCACCTTCCCCGCCGGCAGTAATACGAAACACGGAATGCCCTGACTCGCCGCATATGCCGCCGCACTCGCTGAAGTGTTGCCCGTCGACGCACATATTACCGCACGTTTGCCGTCCTCAAGTGCCTTTGCCACCGCTAACACCATGCCCCTGTCCTTGAATGAGCCTGATGGATTGCAGCCCTCGAATTTTCCGTAGAGCTTCACGCCGAGTCTCTCACTCACGCGGGGTAAATAGATTAACGGTGTCGAGCCTTCCTCAAGATTTACGTCGGGTGTCGCTTCTGTTATGGGTAAAAGTTCCCTGTAGTGTTTCAGTACTCCCATTATTGTTTATGCCTCCTGTAATTTTTTTCCTGCAAATTATATCTTGTCTGTGAACTCACTGCTGAATGCCCGCAAGTTACTCTCCTCATCATTGCGCGCATATATCGCGAACACAACAAGCTCAAACTTCACGCCGTACTCCTTCAGAGCTTCATGCCACGCACGAGCGACAACATACGGGTCATTCTTGAACGCCCCGCACCCGAACGCCCCTCCAACGAAAATATCGACATCGTTATACGCCGCAACACGCAGAATATTTTTCGCGCGCTTCACGTGGAGAGCAAATAACTCTTCGGGGGTAATTCTCACGTTCGGGAAAATATGAGGTGCCGCACACGTAACTACATCTACCGTCATGAACTCTTCAGGCTGTAATCTTGCGGGCAGTCCGTCGGAATCATCACGGCATATTATGACGTTCGGTGAGTATATGCATGTGTCGCTTGCTTTGTAGCCGCAGTTAGCTTTGTGCCAGCCGTAGAACTTTTCGCCTGCTTCCCTGCTCTTGAGGGAGTAATACAGCGTCGAACTCCTGCATAGACTCTCTTCCTGCGCCCTGCTTCCGTGCTCAACTCCTCCGCCGGGGTGCTGTGAGGCCGCAAAGTTCAGCACCGCTATTTTCTTATCGGGAAATTTCCTGCCGAGTAATAACGCTGTCTGCAATGTACGCCCCTTCATGACCTGAATAAGTCCTGCTTTGTGTGCGCCGGTCTCCTCCGAAAAATTTTCGGGAAATACTTTCGTGTTCATTACGCTGATTTTTATTGCGTCTATTAATGCTTCATTCTTTTCACAATAACGCAAAGTGTCATGGAAAACTCTCACAAGTTCATGTTTCTCCGGCATGATTTCATTCACTCCCTGATAATAATAACGAATACTATAACAAAATATATTGATATAATCTTCAAATAAATTTTACACGAGGTGATTTTTCATGAAGAAGTTTCTTTTTGCGTTGCTCGTTGTTGCGTTAATGGCTTCGTCTGTCTTTGCGTGGGCACCTGAAAAAGATATTACCGTCATCGTTGCTTACAAGGCAGGAAGCGGAACAGACAACACTGCGCGTATGCTTGCTGAGTATGCGGCCAAGTCTTTGGGACAGAAGCTCATCATCAAGAACATCGAGGGCGGTTCCGGCTCAAAGGGCTGGGAAGAACTCGCAAAGGCCAAACCCGACGGCTACACTTTAGGTTTTGTGAATCTCCCGACACTTTGCGCAAACATCGTAGAGGGTACAGCGGGCTATAAGGTTGATGATTTTGCTCCCGTCTGCAACCACGTGAACGAGGTATCAATTGTCCTGGTAGCACAGAACAGCCAGTTCAAGACGCTTGAAGATCTCGTGAAGTACGGCAAAGAATATCCCGGAGTCCTCAAAGCGGCAACGAACGGAGAGAAAGCATCGAATCACATCGGAGCAGAACTGCTTGCGGACACGGCCGGTTTCACTTACGAGGCGAAACACTACGGCGGCACAGCGGATCAATTGAGGGCGTTGCGGCTTGGTGAGGCTGATTTTTCCGTCGCTAAGGAAGCTGACATTGCCTCAATGAAGGACGATGTGAGAATGCTTGCGGTGTTCGACGCTACGAGAATGGAGAAGTATCCGAATGTACCGACGCTCGGCGAACTCGGCTACTACAACAAGTGGTACGGAAGCGCGAGAGCTATTGCGGCTCCCAAAGGGACACCGAAAGAGATTATAGATTTCTATCAGGCGGCATTCTTTGAGGCAATGAATGATGATGATTATCTTGCGGCGGCGGAGAGAGCCGGAATTACTACGATGTTCATGAACTCATCGGACACTGCTAACCTCATCAGTGAACAGTATGAATTCTGCACGAACGAAATAGCAAAACTCTGGGAGTAATGAAGTAAGATATTCTGTGCCCTCTCGTGAAGTTCTGCGGGAGGGTTTTTTGTATGGCTCACTCATCATAGCCCGAACGTGTCAGCCGCAGCCGGCCAAGTTCCGGAATGAACATCGCACACGCAAGAATTACCGCGCTCCCTCGTGGAGAAATTCCCCGTGTGCGTAACTCTTTGTCCATCTCGAACACCGCATCAATTCCCGCACTCGTAGTCATTCCGCCCGCATTGAGTGCTGACTTGGCCTCGTCCTGAACTTTCAGCAGCCCCGAAATACCAGCATGTGCCGCTATGCATGTGTCATCATTCGCCGTCATAATCTCTATGAGCGTGTGAGTGAGTTTCTCGCGGAAGTTCAGCTGTCCCTGTGTTGCGTCAAGTCTCCTCATGACCTCAACAGCCCGCAATGTCTGCGTGTATCCGTGCTCTGCTTCTCCTCTGCAGCCTTCAAGCCCGTAAGACAGATACGCCCTGACTCCCGCCGTGAGATTCCGTCCTCCGCCAGCGTCCTCAACCGGCCAAAGTTCGCGCTCAATAATCCCCTGCACGAATGAAGAAGCCGTCAGAGTCAGCGCACCGGGAGTGAGTATTCGCTTCTGTGCCGTGAGCCGTCCCGCAGCAGAACACAGCAAGCCCATGCACAGCACATAACCCCTCATTGAGAGCCTGCCTCTTGTCGCACGCAGCACGTCATCAGCTCCGACCTTTGCGCCTCCCTGAAGTATCGTGAAAGCGTCGTCGGGTTTGAGGTTTTCGGTCTCTATTCCTGCCGACGCACAGTTCACGAACGACTGAAACAGCGACATAGCTCCGTCAACAAAACACGGGTAATCAGTGCCGTCGAGAGCGTCATTATCGAGCGGGGTAACAAGTCCTGGTTTCGGGTAAACGGAGGCGGCGTTAATCATTGACTTCACAGCTAACTTTGCGACATTGAAGATAAATATCTCGTTCAAAATTTTATGTCCTTCTTTCGTTTTCACATGACCCCGTCAACAAAACAGGAATAACACGTTCCGGCTTTGGGTACACGGACGCAACACTTCACAGCTGACTTGCTACGTTCAAAATTTTATAGCCCTCTTGTGTCTTTATTGATAGAATATATTTTACACTTTCATTATTTTTTCAAGGGAGGTCAATTAATTATCATGCGCCTTAACTTACAGGGACTACAGGACAAAGCGTCGTGGGAAAAAGCCGGAATTCGTCTTCCGAAAAACGACGTGAACAAAATGCGAGAACTCACAGCAAAAAATCCCGCGTGGATTCATTTTGGAGCAGGAAATATCTTCAGGGGATTCATTGCGGCGTTACAGCAGGATCTGCTCGACGAGGGACTGACTGACACCGGCATAATTGCGGCAGAAACATTCGACTACGACATCATCAGGAAGATATATGACCCGTTCGACAACTTGACGCTCATGGTAACGCTCCGTGCTTCCGGCGAACTCGACAAGAATATTATTGCCTCGATAGCGGAGGGCATTCGTGCGGACAGTTCCGACGCTGGCGAGTGGGCGAAACTCAAAGCCGTATTCGTGAAACCTTCTCTGCAGATGGTAAGCTACACTATCACCGAGAAAGGTTATGCGTTGAGGGACGTGAAGGGAGAACTACTGCCCGTTGTCGTGAGCGATATGAACTCCGGCCCCGACGCTCCCAAACATGCTATGAGTGTTACGGCCTCACTGCTTCTCGAACGTTTCAGGGCAGGTGCACAGCCTATAGCTGTCGTGAGCATGGACAACTGCTCCCATAACGGCGAAAAGTTACGGGCTTCCGTGCTTGAAGTTGCGCGGGCATGGGTTGACCGTGGATTCGTCGACAAAGATTTTTATGCGTGGATTAGTGATGAGAAGTGCGTATCTTTCCCGTGGAGCATGATCGACAAAATCACTCCGCGCCCGGCAGAAATCGTCGAGGCTGAACTCAAGAAGCTCGGCATCGAGGACATGAGTCCCGTAATCACCAGCCGAAACACATACATAGCTCCGTTCGTGAACGCTGAAGCCCCGCAGTATCTCGTCATTGAGGACAACTTCCCGAATGGCCGTCCGCCGCTCGAAAAATCAGGAGTCTACATGACCGACCGCGACACCGTCAACAAAACCGAACGCATGAAGGTTACGACGTGCCTTAATCCGCTTCACACTGCGCTGGCTGTTTACGGGTGTATGTTGGGATACCAGAAAATCGCCGACGAAATGAACGACCCGGAACTCAAAAAGTTAGTGGAACTCATCGGCTATAAGGAAGGCTTACCAGTCGTAACTGACCCGAAAATACTTGACCCGAAAAAGTTTATTGATGAGGTTGTGGGTGAGAGGCTTCCGAATGCGTTTTTGCCCGACACACCCCAGAGAATTGCGACGGACACAAGCCAGAAAATTCCTGTGCGTTTCGGCGAAACCCTCAAGAGTTATGCGGCTGATGACAAGCTCGACATTACGACACTGAAGGCAATACCTCTTGCGCTTGCGGGATGGCTGCGTTACTTGGGAGGAACGGACGACAACGGAGAGCTATGCAGGTGAGTTCAGATCCCATGCTTGAGACTCTGCAGAACGAACTCAAAGCTCCCGGCGGCCTGAAGAATATTTTGAGCAACAAAAATATTTTCGGCGTGGATCTCTACGAGGCCGGACTCGCGGAAAAAGTTGAAGGGTACTACAAAGAGTTATGCGCGGGAAAAGGTGCGGTGCGGGCTGTCCTGAAGAAGTATCTCGCGTAGTAAGTGAATGAAGAGCCTCCCCCGTTCGTGAGGGAGGTATTTTTTTACCGCAGGTCGTAATCCGCGTCGTGTGCATTTTGTCTTTTCGGCTGCCGGACTTCTACATACGTCGAGGCGTTGTTGATGACGTACCATAACCCGTCGTCGTACTGCTTCACCCATACACCCCTCACGCTGTCAGCTCCCGAACTCTTCAGGAACACCGTAACGTACCCGCTGTCCTGCCGTCGTTCTCCCGTGAACGCAAGCTCGTAGTCATCAGGGGACATTGCGTAATTGTTTTCCGGCGACGTACCGACAGCAAAGCTCCTGAATATGTGCGAGTAGTGAGAACTCTTCATGCGCTCGACAAACGTAGAGTAATATGCAGAACGTTCTATGGGCGTTTCGGAGTGCATAGAGTAACGAAGCATTTTTGCGGCCTCGTCCCGTGTCTGTTCGTTGATGAACGCAAATACAGCGTCGAAATACATCTTGACTGCTCCTTCCGGCGTTCGTGCTTCCGACTGATAACGTGCTTTGTAATCCTTGTACGTTGCAGGGAGCAGAGCAGAACTTTCACCCGACATCAATAACACTATGAGCATGACAGATAAATACTTTCTCACTAACAAAATCCCCTTTCTGTAAATCGGCGTATTGAGTTCAATCATACTTCAA
>CAJOED010000051.1 GCA_905233335.1 uncultured Synergistales bacterium | reverse complement strand
TATCTCACTTCCTGCGCATAAAGCACACGTGCTGACATTACCACTAATATTATTGCTGTGATGATTTCTCTCATTATTCGTCAAGTCCTTTCTCATGAAGCCATTTCGATAACAGGTCGGCAATCTCTATATTATTCAGGTCAGAGAACATGAAGTGTGTATTGCCCTTTATGCCTATTTCGGGAAGATGTATCACTGTACAGTCCCCGCCGTATTTGTTCACGAGTTCCGCAAACTTCCGGCCAAGCACTAACTCCCCGCGCCACTGATCAGAGCCGTAATTGTCGGTCGGTTCTTTCGCGATATGATCTCCGTAGAATATCACTATGGGAAATTTCGTGAACTTCCTGAACTCCTCCAACGCTATCGGAGTACCCTCAATCATTCCGAACGACGTAGACACTGCTTCAGGGACTTCACCTTCCGGGAAAAGACGCGGACTTCCTCCCGGTTCGTATGCAACAATCGCGCGTATCTTGTCGGTTTTCAGTGCCGTGAGCCAGCCGACCCCGCCACCTTGCGAATGTGTTACGAGAATTGCCGGGTCTGTACGTTCGAGAACTGCCGCAACAGCTTCTGCAGCAACATCAAAATCAAGTGCTCCCGTGTTCGGTGTTCCCTGCCTGTAGAAATTTTCGAGGCTCGCGCTGTCTTTCGGGAACTGTGTATCAGGGTAATATTCCGGCCATCGTCCAAGCCTGAACAGAGTGAACATCGTGCGGTCATAATACATCGGGCCAGGTTTGTCGCCCTCCGCAAGCGTAAATCCTGCTTCACCCCTGCGCGGCTGATCCACGAGATACACCGAAAACCCACGCCGCAAAAATATATTCTGGAATCCCTCGCGGCCGTCAGGAGTCGTCTCCCATGTCTTTTTCGACTGCCCGCCACCGTGAAGAAACACTAACGGCAATTTGTGCGCATTCACAGGAACTTGATAGAACACGTACGCATTATCACCGTATGCTGTCTGTCCCGCCTGACTCCATAAGTCCGAGAATACGAACTCACCGGGATGTACTAGTGTGCTTCCTCCCGCCGTAAAACTTCCCTGCTCACTTATCACAATAGGTTCTGAAGCGAAAACCACGAACGGACACATCAGAACGATAACTGCACAGACGAAAATTTTTCTCATCACATGACCTCCTGAAAATATTTTTTACGGTCAATCCTAAATGAGAAAGCATATAATATTCAAATAGAAATTTTTTAGGGACGATTAATAATTTTTATCATGGACACTAAGCAGATTGATTACATTCTCGAACTCGCAAAGACCAAGAACTTCAACAGAGCCGCCGAGAATTTATTTATCTCACAGCCGACACTGACATATCAGATAAAACTCGTCGAGGAAGAAATACGCTTCAGGCTTTTCGAGCGTTCACCCAAAGGAGCAGTACTCACACCCGCAGGAGAACAGTTCTGCGTAACCTTACGAAACATACGGGCCGAACTCAAACGCGCTATTGAGCAGGGGCAGAACTTCAGCACACGTTACCGTAAGAATATCACTATAGGACTTCCGATGAGGTCAGCAATATATTTTCTCCCGCAGGCTATCGAGATTTTCGAGGCTGACAATGAGAGCGTATCAATCACTCCGCATTTCCTCCCGTTATGTGATTCGTCGACGTTCCTGAAGGGAGAAGAAGATATTTTGTTCGCGCGCAATAATGACGTGAAGCACATACCCGGCATAAAAATTCATGAGCTTTTCGAGAGCAGAATATACCTCATCACAGAGAGAACAGACGAACTTGCAGAGAGAGCGATAATTCACACTGAAGATTTGCGCGGAAGGGTCTTAATGGTCGGGGGCGGTTCTCCTCCTGAACTGCGAGCGGTACAGCAGAGAATAATCGACACGATACACATCGACTACTTCAACAGCGAGGACAGAGAGACGACACTCACGAACATTCGCGCACACAAAGGGATATGCTTGGCTCCGGGCTTCCTGAACGATCACAATAACGAGTTCGCGTGGATATTGTTTGACTGCCCGGAAAGAATCGATTGCGTTTTGTGCACTCATGCTAGCGACAAGAGAGAGAGCGTTATGGAGTTCGTGAGGCTGCTGCAGAACATATACAGGGAGAATAATACTTTTGATGTGTGATAGGACAAAGTGTTATGGAGTTCGCGAAGTTGTTGCAGAAATTTTACAGGGAGAACGGAGATTTCGACGTGTGAGAAAGAGAATTATGCGCCATACCTTTATGTTGTTCTGATGTCATGAAGTGGTATTGAGTGCATGAGGCTGTTGCAAAGCATATACAGGGAGAACAGGAATTTTTACGCGAGAAGAGAATTATGCGCCATACCCGCAACAGAGCATGACGCATTGAGACACTATCAGCCTAAAATGTTCCCCAGATCCGCTTCCGCTATGTTGTGCTTCTCCGCGTAGCCCGTGAGTATCAGCGTCAGAGCACCGTCGCCCGTAACGTTGCACGCCGTCCCGAACGAATCCTGAAGCGCAAAGATCGTCAGCATTAACGCCGTCCCTGTAGCATCAAAACCTAGAACGCCCGTAATCAGTCCCAAAGAAGCCATGACCGTACCGCCGGGCACTCCAGGAGCACCGATAGCGAACACTCCGAGCAGCAAGCAGAACAAAATCATATTGCCGACAGTGGGATACACGCCGTAAAGTATTTTCGACACAGCCATAACGAAAAATGTTTCCGTCATGACCGACCCGCAAAGGTGTATGTTCGCGAATAACGGAATGCCGAAATTCACCATGTCGTCGCGCAATGTCGGCTCTGACTTCCTCGCGCACTCAAGAGCTACGGACAATGTTGCGGCACTCGACATAGTACCTACTGCCGTCATGTATGCAGGGCCGTAATTCTTGATGACGTTGAACGGGTTGCGCCCGGAATATATGCCCGCGATTGTGTACAGCAGAGCCATCCATATATAGTGCCCGGCCATTACGATTAAGATTATTGCTACAAACACCGGGAACTGTTCAGTGATTGAGCCTTCATACGCAAGACCGCAGAACGTCGTACCGATTAACAGCGGCAATACAGGGATCAGGAAGCGCGTTACGATGCTCAAGACTATTTTCTGGAACTCCTCAAGGAGATTGATGACGTATTTTGTTCTGTTCCACGCCGCCGCAAGACCGACAGTTACGGACAGGAATAACGCAGACATTACCGGCATAATTTGAGGGATAGCGAGCGCAAAGACGACATCGGGGAGGGGCTTCAAGCCTTCTACTTCTGATACTATGTTCAGGAACGGAATAATCGAATACCCTGCCGCAGTAGCCGCAAATGCCGCACCGATTGACGACACATAAGCAAGTATCAGCGCAAGTATCAGCATTCGTGAAGCGTTCGCACCGAGACGGGTAATTGACGGGGCAACGAAACCGATGATGATCAGCGGCACACAGAAATTAATGAACTGCCCGGAAATGTAGCGGACTGTTACTATGATGTTGAGAAGTGCTGTGCATAACGCGCTCCCCTCGATTGACGAGAGGCCAAGACCGACAAGAATACCGAGCACTAACGCAACAATCAGCTTGAAGGGTAAAGAACTCGTGAAGCTGTTAGAACTGCTCATGAAATAATTACCTCCTGAAAAAATATGTTTGTGAAAGTTTACACCATTACGCAAATTTTACATGCACGAATCCACATCAACCTTATCGATCATGACATTCAAGATTTCGCGGTCAGTCTCTTTCATGCCGACTTTGCCGATGTAGCCCATGTTCTTGATTGTGCGTTCTACGTCGTCCTCAACAAAACCTTCACCGCCCCGGAACTCGTCGTCGTTCATGCTCATGTAGTGTGCTAATAACGCCGCGTGAACAGAAGAAGCAATTTTCGCCGCACAGCTAGGTTTTGCCCCGTCGCACACGATGCCCCCGACGTTGCCGAGAGTGTTCGTGATTGTCCGGGCGACTCCGGCGTAATCACCTCCGGCCATGTACGTAATCGCCGCCCCTGCTCCGCACGACGCACTGACAGCACCGCAGAAAGCAGACAGTGAGCCGATATAGTGCTTGATGTATATGGACACGAGATTACTCACGACGAGACAGCGCAATAATTTTTCGTGGGATATGTGCCATTTTTCCGCGTAAGTAACAACGGGAAGGGTTACGGTTATGCCCTGATTGCCGCTCCCGGAATTTATCACGACGGGAAGAGGACAGCCGCTCATACGCGCATCACTCCCTGCCGCCGCACGAGCACAAGCAAGTGAACGTACACTGTCGCCCCACGTCTCAATGATTGTTTTTCCGACACACGCGCCCCATCTGTTGTCGATACCCTCCTGCGAAATTCTCGTGTTGTACTCTATCTGTCTTTCGAGGACTTCACGAACGTCATCAAGATTTACGGTGTCGGCGTATTCGGTGATTGTGCAGAGCTTCATGATGTTCTTGTTGGCTGTTGAGGAAGGGAGGCTGACTTTTTCGGGGGCACGTTCGAGAATAATTTTTCCGTCGCATTCTATGAGTGTTATGTTCGTGTGAAAGTTCTCTATCTTCACGCGGGCTTTGTGAGTTTTCCCCTCCGCAATAACCTCAATGTACAAGTTCGGGACGTTCTCGGCAAGTGATACGTTGCAGAATTTTTCGCGCACGAGTCGTTTCGTGAGTTCCCGCGCTTTATCGTCAGCACAAGAGATAACCTCAAGTTCTTTTGTGTCATCTCCGCCGACAACACCCAAAATAGCAGCCGCCTCAATGCCCTTCTGACCGCCGGAGTTCGGAACTACTACGCCTTTCACGTTCTTGATGATGTTCCCCGAACACGACACAGAAAGATGCGAAACGTTCTCACCGAGAACAGCCCTGCACTTGGCCGCCGCGTAAGCTATCGCTATAGGTTCGGTACAGCCCATAGCAGGGACTAACTCCTCGCGCAATATCGCCGTGTAGTTGTCGTAAATCTCCCGTGAAATCATGATTACCCCTCCGTTCATTAATATGTATATCTTACCAAGTCCGCAAAGTTATTCACAACTTCATACTTCAGGCCAAGAGCACCGAAATATTCACGCGCACAGTTCGTCTTTGCCTTCTCGACCCCGCGCAGAGATGACTCACTCGTTGAACCTTTTGTTTCTGCTACGAACATTGAACGGTTGCCGAATACTATCGCCCAGTCAGGATTATATTCACCGGCAGGAGTAGAAATCCTGTAATATCGCGGGAGTTTCACGTGCGCAAAAATTTTCTCGTATGTGTCAACGTCAGACGCAAAATTTTTCTCCACGTCCGAATCACACTTCACAAAATCATATAGTCCGCGTTCGGGCGTGGGCGTTAAACTTCCCGGAATGCACATAACTTCTTCTGCGTCCTCGAAAATATCATCACTGTATCTCTCCTCAGTCGGAATATACTTTATGTGCCGGGAAATAAAATCATCAGCGCATTCCTTTATCTTTTTCCCGGTCTCGTAAATAAACATTTCGGGGTTTATGCTGAACATTGCTATTTTGTCGGGAGATATGGACTTCAGAACGTTCACTATGATTTTGCGGGTTAAGTCCGTGCTTTTCACGAGTCGACCGATAACATCATAACGCACCGTGCTCACAATATTTTCTGCAAGTTCTGTATCAGTCGTAGTCTTCTTGAATTCCGCGTCATCTGTAAGTTCTCCGCGCTCTATGTTCACAATCTGCCGGGCAATATGAAGCTCCCTGCTGATTTTCTCTGCACACTCACGCACAAGCTCATTATCATCAAAATCAACCTGATATACTGACTTGCGGTTAATCTTCTCCCAAAACTCACGAAACTCCGGGCTGTGAAATCTCTCACGATTCAGCTTCACTCTTGCGGTTTCTTCCCGTGCATTTCTGACCTCAACACTTCCGGGACGGCCTTCACGCGATGACTGTATTTCTTCCTGCAGCCCCGACGCAAAATCACGGTAGCTTTCACTCGCTATCACTGTCAGTTCGTTGATGTCGCTGTCGTGTATGCGTTCCCCTTGTTGATTAACACAGAGCCTTAATCCTCTTCCGACTTCCTGCCTCCTGCGTATATCGTTCGTGCTGTTCTTGAGCGTGCATATCTGAAAGACATTCGGATTGTCCCACCCCTCACGCAACGCAGAATGAGAAAATATAAACCTCACCGGCTCACCAATATTCAGCAGGCGTTCTTTGTCCCGCATGATTAAGTCAAACGCGCTTATGTCGTCGGTCGTGCCTTCTCTCTTGTCGGTTACTCTGCTGTTGGTCATGTGATTATTCTTGTCGATGGAGAAATACCCGGCGTGTGTCTTCCCAGCGTCTATGCCCTCAAGATAGCCGGAGAATTTTCCGCCGTCCTGAAAACTTTTCACCGCTTCCCTGTACTCTTCCTCAAAAATTTTTGCGTAAAGCCCGTTCACTTCTCCGCCGTCCTCGTCGTACTTTCTGTACTTCGCAACCTCATCAATGAAGAACAACGACAGCACCTTAATCCCCTGCCGAAAAAGCTGACGTTCTCTCTGCAAGTGCGCGTTGATTGTTTCGCGTATCTGTATCCGCCGTATCTGTAACTCGTCATTCGCGCCCTGTATCTCTCCGGGAGCTATCACAGTACCGTTCAGAAATTCTACAGTGCTGTGAAGTGCGTCAATCCTCCTCACGATATAGCCGGTTCTGTACTCGTCGAGGCCGCCGGAATGCTCGAACAGATCATAGCCCTCACTAACCGTCCGAGTTACTCTCCCGATGCCGGACGAAAATTTTTTGTCGTACTCAATCACAGCGCAGGGGTCCTTGTCGCTTTTGATTATGGCTTTCAGGTACACATAGCCGCCGGAAGCCGTTACGTTGCTCATGCTGACTCCTGTTACACGTATGCGCTTCACGAGTCCCTGTCTGTATGCGTCGACAGCATCAAGCCTGTATACGAGGTTGTATTTTTCGCGCGGTGTTGCAGAGTACCTCAATGTGAATAACGGGTGAAAATCACGGAGGCTCTCACGGGTTTTTGTTCCCTCGACGCTTTGAGGCTCATCAATAATCACTATCGGTCTCACTGCTGCTATTGCGTCAACAGGTCGGATGCTGTTGAAGTAGTCGAGATTAGCACGAATGCGCCGTGAGTTTTCGTCCCTTGCGTTGAATGCCTGCGAGTTGATTATCATGATGTATATTCCGCTGTCCTCTGCAAAGTCCCTTATCTGTGATAAGTTGCCGGAATCGTATATGAAGAACTGTGATTTTTTCCC
The DNA here is from genome assembly GCA_905233335.1 of uncultured Synergistales bacterium. Classification (GTDB taxonomy): domain Bacteria; phylum Synergistota; class Synergistia; order Synergistales; family Aminobacteriaceae; genus JAFUXM01. The sequence goes on along the minus strand of CAJOED010000051.1, from coordinate 580 downwards.
GTAGTCCTGCATGAAATGTTCTGCTGTCATCTCGAAAGTCTTATTCACTCCCTCACGAATAGCAATGCTCGGAACTACGATTATGAACTTGTGCCAGCCGTATAACCTGTTCAGCTCGTATATAGTCTTTATGTACGTGTATGTTTTGCCCGTGCCCGTCTCCATCTCTACGGTGAAATTCAGCCCGTCAAGCTCATCCGAAACCCCAAGCCCGTTTGCTTCCTGAATGGCTCTGACGTTCGCGAGTATCTGCTCATCGGTCAGCAATATATCTCTGTTTGCCCATACACTTAATACGTTTCCGGCTAACCTGCTAATGCTCTCACTGCTGAAAGGCTGTCCCGCGAAAACATCACATATAGACTTGGCCGCGTCCTCCTGAAATTTTTGGTGCGTGAACTTTATCTTTACGCTCATGAAGTCATAACCTCCTATAGTATGTTAATTTTACATTCAGGAGCGTAATGTTTCAGCCATTGAAGCATGTTGATTCTCTCCGCGCTGTTCTTGAAGCACGAGTCCCGGAACATTGCCCGCTTCGGCTGTAGTTTCGCAATGTACTTCACGACATCGACATTCA
>CAJOED010000050.1 GCA_905233335.1 uncultured Synergistales bacterium | reverse complement strand
GGGCCGCTCCCTGTAGTAATATTTCCGTACATATTCACATCTCCTATTCTGCAAAGATTATAGCACTCCCCCGCCTGTTACAACGAGGGAGCACAAACTTTCACCCGTGATTAATTCTCGTAGGGCTTAATCTCCCGCACAACGTCAAGAATTGTCCCGTCGCGCGCCTCAAGTATCGCTACAACTTTATCTTTCCACTGCAGGTCATCAGGTTTCCCGACAAGCGAATATGCTTTCTCCTGAAGCTGCTTTATCGGTACATGCTTAATTCCTGCCTTGTCGAGTGCCTCAATGATGTCCGGCCTCTTCGGGTTGACCGCTGTCCCGTAGTCCGTAACAACAACATCAACACAGTCGCCCGGCGTCGTAACCGTAACTACTTTCTCGCATATCGTGGCCATTCTCCCGCGCGTAAGAGGCGTAACGATCACACAGCACTTTGCGCCTTCTGCCGTGTCAGGATGTCCGCCCGGTGCACCGCGCAATACTCCGTCAGACCCCGTGATGACGTTCACATTGAAGTCAATATCCACCTCAAGAGCCGCAAGCACAACGAAATCAAGTTTGTTCACGAATGCTCCCTTGTTCGCCGGGTTGGCATATTCGCTGGCTGTCATCTCGTAGTGGTTCGGGTTAGTCCTGATGTCCTCGATAGCAGCAACGTCGAAATCCTGAACGTCGATAATCTTTCCGACTTTCCCCTTGCGCTGTAATTCGCATATAGGCCCGGTGATACCTCCGATTGCCCACGCCATTTTGATGCCTTTCTCGTCCATCAACGGCTCAAGGAATCTATTGACCGCAAGTGAAGGACCGCCCGCTCCCGTCTGGAATGAGAAGCCCTCTTTGAACCAAGGACATGCGGCGATGACTTTTGCGGTGTTCTCTGCCATCATGAGGTCTCTAGGATTCTGTGTCATTCTTGCGGCGGCTGATGCTATCTTCTTGGGATTGCCGATTTCGTCAACCTTCACAACATAATCAACGTTCACTCCGTGTATGCTTGGCGGGAAATTCGGATACGGGACGAGAGTATCTGTGATTACTACCACTTTGTCGGCATATTCTGAATCGGGTACTGCATACGACAGAACTCCGCAATCACCCTTTCCGCCGAGAGCGCGCGCATTGCCGTATTCGTCAGCAGTCGGTGCACCGATAAATGCCACGTCAATATGTACGTCGCCTTCCTCAACAGCTCTCACTCTTCCGCCGTGTGAACGCAATATCGCCGGAGTCTTCAGTTTGCCGTGTGAAACGACATCGCCCATTTTCCCGCGAATGCCGGAGGTCTGAATGCCCGTAACAATTCCCTTCTCGATGTATTCTGCTATCGGGTCATGCGCAGAGCCTAAACTTGATGCCGCTATCGTGATGTCCTTTATGCCGAGATCTACAATCTCCTTCATTACCATGTTGACGATATAATCACCGTCCCTGAAATGATGATGGAATGATACCGTCATGCCGTCTTTCAGTCCCGTAGCTATTACTGCATCGCGTATCGACGGAAGTAATTTACTCTCCTGCGGATTCTCGTAAATCTTTGTGCGGGGGCCGGCCTTCTTGATGTACTGCCCATCACGGTAGCCCTTGCCCTGATACGGTTCATACTTGCGCCCGTTCTTGAGTTCTACTGCTAATGCTTCTGCGGGTATCTCTCTACCTACTGCGTTTTTCATGATTAAAGATCCCCCTCATAAATTCCGCTGGCTTTTGCTAACTTGATGACTCTTTCTGCACCAGGAACAAAAGCAATGTCTATCATCTTGCCGCCCTCTATCGTGAACACTCCGACACCTTCTGCAGCATGTTCACGGTAAGCACGCACTATCTTTTCGGCTTCTGCAATGTCTTTCTGGGACGGAGCAATCATCTCATGCACTATCGGAATCTGGCGCGGATTGACGAGCGATTTTCCGTCAAAGCCCATCTCGATGTTCTGCTTGACTTCTGCCCTGAAGCCTTCGTCGTCGTTGATGTTCGTGAATACGGTGTCGAAACACTGAATGCCCGCCGCACGTGCCGCATTGAGCATGAAGCCACGAGCAAAAAGCATCTCGATCCCGCCGGGAATGACTTTCACCTGCATACACTTGCGGTAATCTCCGCCCGACAAAGCTACTCCGAACAATCTCGGTGAAGCCGTGCATATCTCGACAGCATTAAGTACGCCTTTGGGACTTTCGAGAGCCGCCATCAATAACGTCCTGCCTACCTCAACGCCGAATTCTTTTTCTGCTTCCGTTACTGCCTCGTCGACAACTTGAACATCATGTGCGCTTTCTGTCTTTGCGATTCTTATGCCGTCGCACCCGCCCGCAACACAAACGCGTATATCTTCTTTCCAGTGGGGGGTATCGAGGCCGTTGATACGAACGATTACTTCAGTGTCGCCGTAGTCTATTTCTTTCAGTGCATGGTAGAGTGAAAATCTTGCGCTGTCCTTCTGGTTTTCCGCAACAGCATCCTCAAGGTCAAGCATGATTGAGTCTGCTCCGTAAATGTATGCGTCCTTGATGAGTCCGGGCTTCTGTGCGTTCATGAACATCATTGTACGGCGAAGACGGAATTTTTCCGGTTTTGGTCTCGGTATGCTCATTATCTTATTACACCTCCCCAGTCAAAACGGCCGTCCATATCACAGCCGCACCCGCGATAGTATGCGCACTCAACGCGAGCCTTTATTGTGCAGTCAAGAGCACCATGATCATTGACGATGACTTTGGCATTCTTCACGCCGAGTCTTTCAAGTGAAGCCAGTACTTCTGCTTTTATCTGTCGTCCGTACTGGTTAAGCACAGAGCTTTCAAGCGTTAAATCAATCCCGCCGCTGTCTTTGGGTTCAAGCGTAATCATTACGTCGCTGGACTCAAGAGTTCCGGCAGTTCCCACCGCTTTTAACTCCATTTGAAAAATACACCTCCGAATTTGTGATGTCGAATAAAAAAATTTTGGGAATGAAATTATTTTTAATTTTATCACGGCAATATATTTCAGGCATTAAGGGTTTTCGCTGTTATTTCGGCAGCCCGAAAAAATAAAACTCCCCCGCAAAACAGGGGAGCTGTCTTTATGTCCGTCAGTCCTTCTTCCTGAACAGCCCTGCTACTATCGGCCACAGCAATAACACAATGCTCACGACCATCAACGTCCCCGCTACAGGACGAGCAAACATATTCACGAGGTTAGCGCGAGAAATCGTGTATGCCCGCGAAAAATTCCCTTCACATATCACGCCGAGAACAAGTCCCAGAATCAACGCCGCACTGTTGAAGTGGCACGCAGAAATTACCAGACCGATTACTCCCGCGATTGCCATAATTTTTACGTCGGCTATGCTCATGTTCGTAGCGTACGAGCCTATTATCGCCAGCATTATGATTATCGGCCCAAGATACGAATACGGAACAGCGAGAATTTGCGCGAAAACTTTTGCGATACCGATAGCAACGATTACCATTAGTATATTCGTTACGACCATAGAAGCGAACGTTGCACTCAAATACTGCGGCTGATTTACCAAAAGCAACGGCCCAAGCTGTACACCTTTCAGCACCAGCGCACTCATCATTACTGCGGCGGCGTTACCTCCAGGAATACCAAGCGACAGAAGCGGCACCATTGCTCCACCTGTAGCGGCATTGTTGGCGGTTTCGGAGGCGGCTATACCATCGATTATGCCCGTGCCGAACTTTTCGGGGTGCTTTGAGAGTTTTGTTTCCGACGAGTAACATAAGAATGATGCTATCGTTGCTCCTGCTCCCGGAAGAATTCCTATTATTGTCCCTATTACAGAACACCTCGCTAACAGCCACTTGATGCCCCACCACTCTTTGAACGACGGCATTTTTGTGTTGACGCTTGCAGTGCCCTCATCACTTTTCAGGGTATCGCGCTTCTTTGTCTGCTTCAGGACTTCAGTAACAGCGAATATTCCTATGAGTACGGGTATCATCTCAAGCCCGGCGATTAATTCACCGCTCCCGAACGTAAGACGCTGGACGGCATACATAGGATCTTGGCCGACACACGCAAGCAGTAACCCCAGCAAACCTGATATGAGCGTCCGCAGAATGTTCTTGCTGTCGAGGCAGGTCAATATCGACAGTCCCATAAACGTAATCGCAAAAATATCCGACGGACTGAATGACAGTGCCGCTTGTGTCAGCTGCGGGGAAAGTGTCAGCATTGCCAGCGCAGAAACGAGTCCGCCGATTGCCGAACTCCCTAACGCTATGCCGAGTGCCTTGCCCGCTTCACCTCTTTGTGCCATCGGGTAACCGTCGAACGTCGTAGGGGCACTTGAGGGTACGCCGGGTATCTTGAAGAGTATTGCCGTAATGCTTCCGCCCGTGATTGATGAGCAGTACACCGCAACAAGAAACACTATCGCAGGGACTGGAGCCATCGAGTACGTGAACGGAAGACCCAAAGCTACGGCCATTGTCGCGCTGACTCCGGGCAAAGCTCCGAATATCGTTCCGACAACGATAGCGAAAACTACCATCATGAACGTGTAAGGGTCAAGAAGTACGCTGAAACCGTTTGTGAATAATTCCCATGTCGTCATAATTTGTTGTCCCCCTTACATGATTGCAGATTTCACGGACGCAACTATACTCTCAACGTACAGCGAGAAGTTGCGCAATACGGGTATAGTTCCGCGCGGCAGATTCACCGACAACAGCACACTGAACACTACATACAGCACCAGCGTAATCACTACGGAGAACACCGCCAGCCTGATTACGTGAGTCTGGCCAAGTAACAGCCCGTACAGGAACAGCACGAGAACGCACGTAACCATGTAGCCGAGCGGCTCAAGGACGAAACTTGCGGCAACGATTAACGCGATACCGATACACAGACGGGCACGGATGCTCATTAATGCGTCGAGGTGGAAATCGGGATTGTCCTTGTTTTTGCGGATGATGTTGATGATGTTGAGGGCTATGCATATGAGTAACAGAATAATTATTGCTTTCGGCCACATGTCGGGCTTGAGGGTGTAAGGGTTTCTTGCTACTCTGTCGGGGATGGGAGCTTCAAGCACATTGAAGAAATATGCATAGAGAAGCCCAAGCCATAAAAGAATGTTGCAGATTAATTCAAACACTTGTTATTTCTCCTCTTCAAAAAATAAAAACGGGGCAGAAATTCACCCCGCAATTCTTCACTTCACTATTTCGCGTAATAGTCCTTCTTCATGACACCTTCTGCTTTGAGGTATTCGCTGAGAAGTTTGTAGTCGTTCTCACAGTCTTTTGCGTACTCTTCAGAGCCTGCGAAACCGGGACGCTCATCGTAGCACCCCTGAACTAAGAACGCCTGCCATGAAGGATCCTGTGATGCCTTCTCGATTGCCGCAACAAGTGCATTAATTGCTTCCTGCGGTGTTCCTTTCTTGGCGAAAATTCCGCGTGCAGGGCCAAGCACTGAATTAATGCCCAGCTCCACCGAACACTCAACATCAGGGTATCTGTTCATTCTCTTTTCGCACAGTGCCAACAGGGGAACAATATCTACCGCCGGAATTAGGCCTTCTATCTCGTCAGTGCCCGTTACCATGATGTCGATATGTCCGCCGACAAGAGCAGAGTTCATTTCGGAGCCGGAAGGATACGACACATCAAGAATGTCCAGTCCCTCAAGAGCCTGTTTCAGCGACGCACCGTCAAGCCCGGTACTTGTGAGCATTCCGACGCTGACCTCGAACGGGTTGTCCTTCACGTACTTCACCATTTCGGAGAACGTCTTGTAGCCTTTGCGATCCATTGCTTTCTTTGAGGCGGTTATGACGTTGATTGCGTGAACTAATCTTGCTACGGGGATAAATTCCTCCTTGAAGTTCATTGACGTAGTGCCCTGTATGTCCTGCATGAACAAGCTCTGTGTCCCGAGCATGAACGTATAGCCGTCAGCAGGCTGTTTGTAGACGTACTCGACAGCAGTAACACCGTTTCCGCCCGTAACGTTCACGACTTCTACTTCCTGGCCGAGAATGTTCTTGAGGAGTGATGCCATCGGACGCAGGGTTGAGTCTGCTCCGCCGCCCACGCCCCAGGGGCATACGATCGTGATTTTGCGCTCGAACTTCCATTCAGCAGAAGCGAATGACACACAGCACAACACAAGCATAACAGCGAGCATTGCACACAGAAATTTTTTCATGAGAATACCTCCCTGAAAGATAATAATGTTAATGGAATAAAGTAAGGTGAATTTTATCACACGTACATAACATGCTACAATTTTCACGAAAGTATTTATTAGTGAAGGGAGAAATTTTTTTATGGCATTGAACTTTATGGACATTCTCGGCTCAATGGTACAGGGAAATATTGCCGGCTCATCAACAGCAACGTCAAGAATGTCTACGGCGGGAAGCGGCATTCAGGACATACTCGGCTCACTTTTGGGTGCGGGACAGACAGTGAGGGACAAAGTCGGCGGCGATAATCTTGCGGCTACGGGAGTGGGAGCGTTGCTCGGAGCGTTAATGGGCGGCTCAAAGAGTACGACAGCTAACAGTTTGGGCGGCGGCATGATGGGTTTGCTCGGGATGATGGCGTACAAGGCGTTACGGAACTCTATGGGCGGAGGCGAAACGTCAACGACAGCAGGAGCTACGGCACGACCGACGACTACACAGACATACACGCCACCTTCAGCACAACAGCAGGCTAGCGATGCAGAAATCATCATTACGGCAATGATCGACGCGGCAAAAGCAGACGGACAAGTTGACACCGTAGAACTCAACAAGATAATGAACAGCCTGAAGAATACGGGCATGGGTCAGGAAGGCATGAATTACGTCATACAGAAATTGCAGGGGCCTATGGAGACCGCAAAAATTCTCGCCGCTGTGAAAAACCGTCCCGACTTGGCCGCGCAGGTATATTCAGCGTCGCTTATGGCTATTGATGTCGACACTGACGCGGAGAAAAAATACCTTGCCGGGCTTGCACGTGCTATGGGACTGAATGCTGAAGTCGTCAGCAACATCGAACAGCTCACGGGAGCTTCAGGTTATGCCGTGTGATTAATTTGCTGCTCTAAGTTTTTGCGGTTGTTCATGAGGTTTTGCACGAGATTTTGAAACAGCTCGTAACCTTTTTCTGTCGGGGGAAGCTCGATTCTTGTGCCTTCCCCTTCATACACCAACATGCCGTTGCTTTTCTCGTGTGCAGGGAGCAGGACAGTAGCACGACCAGCCGCGCCCGGAGAATCTTCGCCGGAAATAATATCATCGGGGGAAATGTGCAGGAGGTTAGCGAGTTCAATGATGCGCGAACCTGTCGGGGTAGTTTCGCCGGACTCCCAGCGTCGTAGTGTAGCGATTGATACGCCGAGTTTTTCAGCAAGCTCTATCTGTGTAAGTCCTGATTTTTTGCGGTGGAATCTAAGATTTGTTGCAAGGGACATAAATAAACACTCTCGCTTTCTCATAAAAGATATGGAATGCTCAAATTATACCTAGAAAAATATTTTTTGTGTATTATCTTCTCATTGTAAACCGAGAAAATATTTTTATGATTTACATTGTGCTATAATCTCCGCTCATGAAGACGAAAATTTTACGCATACTCAAAGGCAGCCGGGAATGAGCAGAAACTTTCAGGGTATCGCGTGCGGCAGTACACCCCGAAAAAGAAAGGGCACATAATCACGCCATGAAGACGAAAATTTTATGCGTACTCAAAGACAGCCGGGAAACTTTCAGGGTATCACGTGCGGCAGTACACCCCGAAAAAGAAAGGGCACATAATTACGCCATGAAGACGAAAATTTTATGTGTACTTAAAGACAGCCGGGAAACTTTCAGGATATCACGTGCGGCAGT
>CAJOED010000049.1 GCA_905233335.1 uncultured Synergistales bacterium | reverse complement strand
AAAGGTAGAAGCTCTTGAGGAACACAGAATTACGCGTCTGAACTTGGCCAAAGTTGATGATGTCAGCAATAACGAGCAGGACGACTACAAAGAGGACGAGTAGCACTCACAAAAAATCCCCTTCATTTTTTCGGAGGGGTTTTTTATGAAACGCAGAAAGTGTGATTATATTACTGTGTGTTTGAGCTTCCTGCAAATGTCATAATTCACTTCATAGAAATCTTCTCGCATCATAGAATGCCTCAAGAAACTTCACGCCCCTTATATGCTGACAGCACAGCAGACCGCACAGACATTCGCAAATCCCGACAGCCAGTTACTGGCAGCAGTAAGAGAGCACGAGCCGCCTTCACGACTCACAACAGGACATGTGATAACGTTCTGTAACTATTGACATTACATAAGCAGAATCGTAAAATTTTTTTGCGATGTAACAAATTAACTTACAGGGAGAGAATAAACTCATGAAAATTGCTGTAGTATGCGCAAACGGCAAAGCAGGAAAGTTAATCGTTGATGAGGCACTTTCACGCGGTCTTGACGTTACTGCTGTAGTTCGCGGGGCAAACAAAACGAACGCACCTCGCGCAATCATCAAGGACATTACGGAACTCACGCCGGAAGATTTACGCGGTTTTGATGTCGTCATTGACGCATTCGGAGCATGGACACCCGACACTTTACCGCTTCACTCGTCAACCCTCAAAACTTTATGCGACGCTTTGAGCGGTACAAATGCCCGTCTTCTTGTTGTCGGTGGAGCAGGAAGTCTTTACGTCAACAAAGAACACACAATGACTCTCTCACAAACGCCGGAATTCCCCGACGCATTCAAGCCGCTCGCTTCCGCAATGGCAAAGGCACTGGGTGAACTCCGAGCACGTGATGACGTAAAATGGACATACATTAGCCCAGCCGCAGACTTTCAGGCAGAAGGAGCACGTACGGGAAAATATATTCTTGCGGGAGAAGAACTTACCCCTAACGCAAAAGGTGAAAGCATCATCAGTTATGCGGACTACGCTGCAGCTATGATTGACGAGGCAGAAAAAGGAAATCACATCAGGCAGAGAATTTCGGTGGTGAAAGAATAAATATAAACGTTGCTCTTTCGTAGTATCATATAGCAGGCTGTAACCATGCGGCCTGTTATTTTTTTGTAAGGGGAATTAATACGTTGCAGATTTCGAGCAGGTTCACAATAGCAGTTCACATTTTGGCGTGCATAAAATATTTTGAGGGTCATGTATTTATCACAAGTGATTTTCTTGCAGGCAGTATTCAGGTGAACCCCGTAATAATACGCCGCGTAATCATTCAGCTCAAAGCAGCAGGAATGGTAAAAGTCGGACGCGGACGGGGCGGCATAAAGTTAGCACGCAATGTTGAGGATATAACACTTTATGATGTGTATAGTGCTGTAGAAGTGGTCAGTAACAAAGGGCTGTTTCACTTTCACGAACACCCGAACCATGAATGCCCGGTCGGAAAAATGATTCATGCGGCTCTTGATGACAGTCTGCATGAAATACAGCGGGCATTTGAGGATAAAATGAAAAACATAACTATGAAGGACATCACAGATATAACAGGAAAATATTAGCGACAACACAATATGACTTTGTGAAAACGACAAGCATTTACGATTTTACATTGTGAGTGCAAAAAAATATAATCTTCCCACAACAATTAATCCCAACATAAACAGACAGCAAAAAAATTCATAACGTAAGAGGGGAGATTACTATAATGAAATTCTCGCTCGGATTTATCGGTTTCGGGGAAGCCGCATACAACATGGGCAAAGGACTCCGCAATGAAGGACTCGAGGACATCAAAGCATACGATGTTGTTATGGACAAGGAAGGCCCGATGCGTGATACTGTCCTGAACAGGTGCAGGGATGCCGACATCAAAGCAGTGTTTTCCGCAAAAGAACTTGTAGAGAACAGTGATATAATCGTAATTGCTGTTCCCGCAAAATTCACATCATCAACTGCTGACGGCCTCAAGCCTTACGCAAAACCAGGACAATTATTCGCGGACGTTACGACAGCACTGCCACCCGTAAAAGAAGCTCAAGCTACAGAGTTCGCGAAACTGGGAGCAGAATATATCGACAGCGCAATGCTCGGTTCGTTAATGGCACTTGGGCACAAAGTACCTATACTTGCTTCGGGCAAAGGCTGCAAAAAATGGCACGACCTCATGACCCCGTACAACATGAAAATAACCCTCGTAAATCCTGATGACCCCGACAACACAAAAGCAGGTGAAGCCTCAAAGATAAAGCTCGTTCGTTCGGTGTTCATGAAAGGCATTGAGGGACTTATCGTCGAAACATTATTATTCGCGAGGAAGTGCGGAGTCGAGGACTATATTCTGTCGTCAATCTCAAACTCAATGAATCGCGACAAGTTCGAGGACATTGCGTTACGTATGGCAGGAGCAGATCTCATTCATTCGGAGCGGAGGTCTTTCGAGGTCGGCGAGTCAATGGAACTCATGAAGGAAGTGGGAGTCGAGCCGTTGATGGCAATGGGCACAAAGGAAAGATTAGCACGTACTGCCGCGCTTGGCCTCAATCAGGAGCTTCACGGGATAGTACCCAAAGAGTTCGAGAAGATATATGCGCTTTGGGACGAGAAAAAATATAGTTAGTACAGGAGGAATTATCATCATGAAGAAGTTGTTAGTTGCGGTGCTCGTTGTCGTTATGTCTGCTGTTGCTGCGTTCGGTGCTGAATGGCCGTCCGGGACTGTGAACGTTGTACTCCCATACGGTGCGGGCGGAGATACAGATACATATTGCCGTCAGCTTTTCCAGAGAGTAGCGAAAATCACGGGGCAGACGTTCGTAGTCATCAACCAGCAGGGCGGTTCAGGAATCGTTGCGGCTATGGACGTAATGAACAAACCGAACAACGGCTACACACTGTTATTCAATCACACGGGGGCGGCACTCGTACAGGAAGCAACCGGCATGGTGGATTTCAGCTACACGAGAGATTTCGAGAATTGCTGCACTGTTGCGATTGATGAGACGTACTCACTTGTAGCAATTTCACCCGAAGGCGAGTACAAGCAGTACAGTAAGGGCTGGAAGACACTCGCTGACATGCTCGACTACGCAAAGAAAAATCCCGGAAAAGTCCGCTACTCTACAGTTTTCGGCTCAACGACTGAATACGTTGGGACAATGCTTGAACGTCAGGCCGGCGTTGAGTTCGACAACATCAACGTAGGGACATCGGGCGGCGAGAGAATGGCGGCTATGCTGGGCGGTCAGGTAGATATTCTTGCGGCGAACTATATGCAGGTCAAAGACTACATCGAGAAGGGCGACCTCGTGTGCTTGGGCGTAATGTCAAAGGCGCGTGTTCCCGGCATCGACTACCCGACATTCACCGAACTCGGCTATGACAAAGTAGTAACGGCCAAGAAGTATGAGGTGAAATTCCCGAAAGGCACCGACAAAGCCATAGTGGAGAAACTTGCGGCAATCTGCAGACAGATAGTGCTTGAGGATCCTAGCTATTCGGAAGTCCTGAAGGTGTATTACGCACAGCCTCTTTACAGGGACGCGGAACAAATGAACAGGGAAGACCCCGAAGAAGTGAAAGAACTTGAAGCAGGGTTGGCGGCAGAATAATTTTTCGGAGAGTGAAGAGTTTTCCGCTTGTGCGTGAGTGAGTACAGGCGGAATTTTTATCATATTACGAGGAGGGAAAATATTTCATGACCAACAAGATACGTGATATTTTGTGCGCAATAATCGTAATTGCATTCGGTGCGGCTATGATCTATTACGTGAAGGACGTTCGCAGGGTTATTCGTACTGATGTCGGCTCTGCATTTGTCCCGACGTTAATAGGCTGGTGCATTGTCGTAACGGGAGCATGCAAGCTGCTGTATTCTATTTTCACGCACATGAAGGAAGAGAGTAAGAAGATAGTGTTCGATCAGGACATGTTCGGCGGAATTGCGACGATTATACTAATGGTGCTGTACATGATAGCGTTTCAGCCGGTCGGTTTCGTAGTATCTAGTGCCGTATATCTTTTTCTGCAGATGTTGCTGTTCAGTGAGAAGAGTAACAGAAAGATAGTGCTTTTTGCGGTGATTGCTGTAGTTCTGCCGTTAGCTGTCGACGCGCTGTTCGTGTACGTGATTCATATGCCGCTGCCCGTCGGTGTATTCGGTTTCTAGGGAGGTGCTGACATGATAGCTTCTGCATTAGCAAACGTATTCAACCCCGTGTGCCTGTTCCTGATATGGGCTGGGACGGTAATAGGTATAATTTTCGGTTCAGTTCCGGGACTTTCCGCAACAATGGCCGTAGTTCTTTTTCTTCCGATGACGTTTTCGCTTGAAGCAACAAGAGGAATAGCGTTACTTGTCGGCTTGTACATGGGCGGTATTTCGGGCGGACTAATCTCTGCAATACTCCTCAAGATACCCGGCACTCCGTCATCAATATCTACAGTGTTCGACGGCGGTCCAATGGCGGAAAAAGGCGAGGCAGGTCGTGCGCTTGGTGTCGGTATTCTGTATTCGTTCATCGGGTCAATCATGGGTATTCTTGCGCTGATGTTCATTAGTCCCATGCTCGCGAAAGTGTGTCTGCTTTTCGGCCCTGCTGAATATTTTTCGGTGGCTGTGTTCTCACTGACGATTATAGCGGCGTTGTCGGGAAAAGATATGCTGAACGGACTCATCGCTGGACTTACGGGGCTTGCATTGTCGATGGTGGGAATGGCTCCGATTGACACGAAAGTACGCTACACGTTCGGGAATTACCAGCTGCTGAACGGCTTTGATATTACCGTGCTGTTAATAGGAGTGTTTGCTGTTACGGATATAATTCTTGCGGGCTTTGGACGCAAAACACTTTCACAACACCTCGAACAGAAAAAGTATCAGCTCAAAGGCTACGGCATATCATTCATAGAGTTCATACAGCAGATACCGAACGCAATAATCTCGTCAATCATCGGAATAGTAATAGGAATTCTTCCCGGCATCGGCGGGAGCACTGCTGGACTTCTTGCGTACACTGCTGAAAAATCGCGCTCAAAGCACCCGGAAAAATTCGGCACGGGCATAATCGACGGCATAATCGCTTCTGAAACGTCGAACAACGCGGTAATCGGTGGCTCACTTGTTCCCCTGCTGTGTATGGGCATTCCGGGCAACACAGTAGCGGCAGTGTTCTTAGGCGGTCTTCTCGTTCACGGGATTAATCCGGGTCCGTTGATTTTCGACAAGAGCGGCGTGTATGTCTACGGTATATATTTTGCGCTGATAGTTGCCAGCTTCTGCATGTTGATATTCGAGCGTGCCGGGCTTCGTATTTTCGCGAAACTTCTCGACATCCCGAAACATATACTGCTCCCGATAATTATGGTTATGTGCTGTGTCGGAGCATACTCAAGCAACAGCCGGGTGTTTGACGTTCAGTGCGTACTGTTCTTTGCGTTGCTGGGCTTGCTGTTCAAGTGCTTCAAGATACCTAGTACCCCGCTCATAATCGGCTTCATACTCGGCTCAATGTTCGAGGAAAATCTGCGCATGGCACTTCAGGCATCTCACGGGAACTGGATGATATTCATTGAGCGTCCCATATCGTTGAGCTTCCTGGTGATTGCGGTGGTGTTCTGCACGTATACGGTCATCAGCAACCTGCGCGCAAAACGCAAGGCCGAACTTGAGGGCAAAGAGTATCACGAGCCGGAAGAAGGAGAGCTGTAATCCTTCATTCGCAATTATGACCCTGCGGAGTGTTCGCGGGGTTTTTTTGTTATCATTATGGCACAAGCAAGGAGGGATTAATTATGTATGACATTCTCATAAAGAACGGCAGAGTAATAGACCCTGCTAATAATATCAATGAGTATCTTGATGTTGCTGTGAATGACGGCAGAATTTCGGCAGTGTGTCGTGAGATTGAGGACGACGCAAAAAATATTGTTGATGCTTCCGGCTGTGTTGTAGTGCCCGGCCTGATAGATCATCATGCGCACATATACCCGCTGGCGAAAATCGGACTTCCTGCTGAAAGTGTCTGCTTTTCGTCGGGAGTTACTACGGTGGTAGACGCAGGGAGCACGGGAGCATTCACTTTTGGGAAGCACAAAAATTTTCTTGAGGACAGCAAACTCACGGTGAAAGCGTACATCAATGTGTGTTCGTATGGACTCGACAGCTTGCCGATACAAATGGAGGACGTTAACCCTGCACATTATGACGAGGGCGCAATACGTGAACTTTTCGAGGAGTACGGAGCGAAATATCTTCTTGGCCTGAAGCTGAGAACATCGCGCGAGGTCGTAGGGGAGTCGGGCTATGAGCCTTTGCGGAAGACTGTAGCAGTTGCGGACAAGCTAGGACTTTCCGTCATGGTACACTGCACAAATCCTCCCGGCGAAATGTCAGAGCTTCTAGGGTACTTGCGTGCGGGAGATGTCATGACTCACATGTACATGAACAAGGGCAGCAAGATTATTGATGATTTCAGGAAGGTGAAGAAGGCAGTACATGACGCGCGGAACAGGGGAGTAATTTTTGAGGCGGCAGATGCACGTGCGCATTTTTCGTTTGAGGTGAGTGAACCGGCAGTGCGTGAGGGATTTTACCCGGACATACTTGCTACTGACCTCACGAAACTTAGCATGTACCTGCGCCCGACAGCATTCAACATGGCGAACCAGCTCGCGAAATATTACATGCTTGGCATTCCTGAAGAGACACTCTTTGCGCTCTGCACGATAAATCCGGCTCGGCACATGGGAATCGACGCGGGCACTCTCACGGAAGGACATCCGGCGGACATAGCAGTATTCACGCGGGAAGAGCACGTTGCGCAGTTCGGGGACAGAGCCGACGACACAGCAGAATTACGTTTCGGGGAATATATTTACCGTCCGTTAATGACAGTGAAGAATGGTGAAATTGTTTTCAGGGACATAGCGTTTTGACGGAAAAATATGAAGCCCCCTCGTGCGTGAGGGGGTTTTTGTGTCGTGTGTTATTTATGCGTCGTAAACATCGTCGATAATCTCGAAATCTTTTGCGGCCAGTGTCTTGTTGACCCAATCGCGGTTGATTGTGCCTGCGCGTGTCTTTTCGAGTTTCCCCTCATCAGCAGCCTGGAACTTTTTGGCTTCCTCAAGGATACCTGGTGCGTCCTTTCTCGGAATAACGATAACGCCGTCGGGGTCAGCAAGAATAATATCGCCGGGGTTGACGCTTATGCCTCCGCACGAAATAGGGACGTTGACTTCTCCGGGACCTTCTTTGTAGGGGCCGCCCGGGGTTGTGCCTGTGCAGTACACCGGGAAATCCCATTTGCCTATCTCGTCAATATCGCGTATGGGGCCGTCGAGGACTATACCCGCAACTTTCTTCTGCAGGTACAGGTACGCCATCATGACTTCTCCCATGAGTGAACGCGTGCTGTCTTCCTCGTTCGACACAACGAGAACATCTCCCTCATTGCAGAAATTCAGCGCGGCATGTAGTGCGAGGTTGTCCCCTGCTCTGCATTTCACGGTGAACGCGGGGCCGGACATCATTTGTGCTTTGGGACTGCTCACGAGGTGTATACGTGGGTTCATTGCACAGCTTCTGCCCATAACGTCTGCTGTGTTCGATGCAGGAATACTCTTGAACTCCTCGACGAGTGCGGGGTCAGGAAGATTGCGCTTGAGGTATATTCTTTTTCCGACTGACATAATTTTTTCAGCTCTCCTTTGTGCTGTTGTATATTCGGGATAACTGAATATTAATGCATAACTCTCACCAACACAAACAGCGATAATTTTATTTTCCGACAATAATATTTTGTTATGATATTATCATCACTACTCCAAATTTATGAACACGAACTTAAACCTGCACAAGTCCAGATTCTTT
>CAJOED010000048.1 GCA_905233335.1 uncultured Synergistales bacterium | reverse complement strand
GAATGTCGGAAATCTGCGCGCTGTCTTCATAGTCATCATCATATGCGGGCTTGAGGGTCGGAGCAGGAAGATTTTTCGTGAACAGTATATTTTCCGGCCTGTATTCAGAATATGATGATGAGTAGTCGTAATCGTCATTATCATAATCATCATAACCATCATCATAGCGTTTACGTTTTCTTCTCTGTCGTCGAGGTTTTGATGAGGGCTTGCGTCTGTTGATTCTGATTTTCGGTAATGACGGAAGGCGCACATGAAGTATTCTTGACCCGAAAAGGAACGCCGACAATATGAACGAACATATTACGAGCAGAAGAGTAATGAACGTTCCGACATTCAGCACAAAGAATTTCGCAATCCCTGACCCAAATTCACCAGGCCGGAAAAGAGTAAGTTCTGAAGTCCACCCCGTTTCACGCAGAAGGCCAAGAAGGAATGCGAACGATATATAGAGCTGAATTGTGCCCAGTACCTGACGCGGTATACGGATCACACGGAACTTCAAGAGTTTTGCGACACAGAGATACAGCCAGAACAGCAGCGGAACTATTACGGCACCGCCCCATGCATTTCGGAGATAACGCCCCCATTCGCGTCCGCCGTCCCCTGTGAGTGAACTGTCGAAAAGCGCAAGTATAAAGTAGAAGCACGCAATTATCATCACGAATAATATTAACTCTGACCAGCTCGCTTTATTGTCGTCTTGTCTGCTCAAGTTGAAGCCCCCTTATTATCTTTCTGAACGCGCCTGCTTTATGTTCCTCAAGTGATCGTTGTATGTTTTCGCGAAATAGTGATGACCGTCCCGCCCGGCAACATAGTAATAGTACTCGTTGTATTCCGGGTCTAGTGCCGCCTCCCATGACGCTCCGCCCGGAACGCATATAGGTCTTGGGGGAAGCCCGGAGATTTTGTACGTGTTGTACGGGGAGTCTATCTCTAAGTCCTTGTTGAGGACGCGCGTTAATTTTCTCCCTTTGAGCCGCCACGCATACACTACAGTAGCATCAATCTGGAGCGGCATCTTTGAGCGCAATCGGTTATGAATTACTCCCGCAACCCTCCTGCACTCGTCGTCAAACAACACTTCACGTTCTACCATTGCGGCAATAATTGAGGCTTCCTGAATGTCCTGTGCCGTGAGCTTGTGCTGTGTTACGAGATCGCCCCATAGCCGCCACCACGCAAGAGCAGAAGTCTTCACGAGTTCGTCGGCTGTACGGTCAACGAGCATATACGTTTCTGGCATGAGGAACGCAACGCGGGTATATTCGTCTTCCGGCATGTTCTTCAGGAGCGCAAGTAAATCCGGCGGGTAATTGTCGTTATTGAGAAGGGCATTGCAGAAATTTTCGCGTGTCAATTTCTTGTCCTGGCTCGTGAGGCTGTCTATCAGCGCAAATATATCTATTCCCGGAAGTATCTGCGCTTTCAGCAGTGCCGGACGTGCTGTGCGTAACTGTCGCGCCAAGTTCCACGGGTCAGAAGGCACAACGTTATAGTGTCCTGCACGTATCCTTTTGTCGATGCCGAACTTCACGAGCCATTTCGTGAGCTGTACGGGAGATCCTTTGTCGAGTGCCCCGGAAAACTCGAACGCCCTCGCTGCTTGTGAAGCAGTCATGCCCGGCTCAATCAGAACACTCACTGTGTCGCCTTCAGGTACGGGGATTAACTCCTCCCAGAAACTTCCGGGAACTTTGAGATAGTATGACGAGTAACCTGCCGCCGCAATCACGAACAGCAGAAGAAATAATATGAAGCCTGACAAGAAAAATTTGCGGTTTTGTTTTCTGCGTCTTCTCTGCAAGTTATGAACACTTCCTGTTTTTTTGCGCCTATTATAGCAACAATTGTAGTTTCTCTATCAGTCGTAATCTTTTTCAGGGTTGCCGCTTCCCGGTTGTACTGATACCCTCACACGTCCGCCCGTACTGATTACTACATAATGTTTCTGGCCGTCGTCCCGCGTTATCGTTATCGTTGCTCCCTGATGCGAAAAATCACTGTCCGACGCTTTGTACGTCAGTATCTGGTTGGGTGCGTTCCATGAGAGCGACAGTCCTTTTGACGCTGTGTAGGGTGTGTCTGTGCTGTCCTGCATGCTTTTGCCCGCTAACTGCCACACAAAATTTATTTCGCTGCCATTGTCTATTGTCATCTTGAAGTTTGCGCGCTGTCGTGCTGCTCTCTCCGTCATGCTGTGAAGCCTCGCAACAATTTTTTCTGCTTCACGCTTGGCCGTATTACGTCCGATGTTCGTGCCTAGTGTGAATGCCCCCGTCATTATCGCGAGTATCAGCATACTGATTAGCAGCTCGGCAAGTGAAAATGCTCTGTACTTCATAAAATAATATCCCTCACTCTATAAATGCGGTGTGTTCTACGATGTCAAAAGCTCCCGCCATAATCATAGTCATCAACAATCCGGCAAGTGAAAATGCTTTGCGTCTCATAAAACATCCCTCACTCTAAGAATAATTTTGAACACTATCTGTCCCAGTTGATCTTTCTGCGAAACAGGAAGCATAACATTCGCGAACAGTCCGCTCTCCTTGAGGCCGCCCGTAAGAGTCAGAACAGCATCATCATCCTGCGCGCGCCCGTCAATGTTCACAGTTACTCCCGTAATGCCCCGCTCGAAAACAGCCTCATCAAGTTTCACCCCTGCCCCTGCATGAAGCTCAATCTCATTCATGATCTCCAGTGCAGGTATGTCGCTCTTCAGGAACTCAAGCACCCTGTTGGTATGTTCCTTCTGATGTTCGAGCCGTGAATTTGCCTGCGCAAGCTCTACACGCCGCCGTGTAAGTTCCTCGTTGTCGTCCCTCATCTCCTCTAACTGCTTGCTGATGTCCTTCATCTGCAGGAGAGAGAAAGAAATCGTCCCGAATGACAGCATGAGAAATCCCGACAGCAGAAGCCACAGAATTAACCTGTTCGGATTGAAGGCATATCGTCGTCGTTCAAGCTCTACGTACTCCATCGGGCGGAGGTCAACTTTCTGTTTGTCGTCAACGTCCCTCATTGCCAGTCCGCGCGGTGTCAAGTATTCGTCGTCAACGTTCACTATCTCCATGCCGGTATCGCCGCCAAGCTGAAAGTTCAGCCCGTAGAATATCAGCCGGTATATTTGCGTGCTCCTGTATTGCGTCCCCAAGAACTGTATTGTGTTCAGTATGTCCTGTATGTTATTGACGTTGTTTGCAGAACGGAAAAATATTCCCTGCCCGTTCCACATCGACGCTACACTGTGAGGAGTCGCGAAAACACAAAGCCCCTCTTTTGCTTCCGGCACCGCCCGCAATATCGCAAAGTTCACCGGCTCAATAGGCCCCGCCGGGATCCCTGCCTTCCTCGCAGCATCAAGTACATGTTCGACCGTGCTTCTTCGTGCGGCAACAGCAAGTGCGGTAATCTCGTTGCGTTCGTGAAGGTCGGCGGGAGTCTGCACCCATATAACGTCGAATACTGCTTCAAGTCGCGGGAACGGAAAATACTCCTCAAAGTTCAGGTCGATAGTTCCGCGAATGTCATCGAGGCTCATTTTCGGGAAATTCAGCGGGCGTATGACTACATCATTCAGCGGAAGACCGATATTCACCGGCTCACGTATCCTTCCCGTCTGTGAACGTATCTGCGCAAGTCCATGTTCTAGCATGTCGAAGTCCTTTATGCTGCCGTTCACAACACAGCCTTCCGGGAGGTCGGACATGCAGTTGATTATGCTGTTGTTCTCCTCGTCAATTTCTATGAAGTATATTCTGTCGTCATAGATTGCTAGTCCTGCGGAGTTTTCGGCAATTCTTACCGGGTTGTTGTGTCCCAAGTGTATAGAGAGCTTCATGTGTCAGTACCATATTTCAGAATGCGAGAGAGTTGTTACTCTGTGTGTAGTGTCATGTTTTTTCACGAGCACCTGGTACATTAACGTCATGTCCGAACCTGCCGGCTTCTTGTATGCCCGTATCAAAAAGTAATGACAGTCATTTTCAGGCGGCATTGAAGCAAAAATTTTTTCGTTCGCATTTTTCTCTGTATATGAAGCGGGAGAAAGTGTATAGTTCAGGTTGTACGTGTCCAAAGTAAAGCCGTTGTTTTGAGGAACATTATGTCGCAGAGTGCTGTAGAAATTGTTGCAGTTCGCACTCGGAGTATATGACGGAGAAACTAAATGAACTCTATCGACATTCACAAGTTTATCGAGAACTAAGCGCGTTGATAGTAATTCTCTGTCATCGTTCAGTGATTTATTCGACAGTTCCGAGAAAAAAAATACTTGGGCAGTCAGCACAGAAGCCATAAGCATAAACACCAGCACGCTCACCAGTGAAACTCCCGGCCTCCTCCTGAATCGTTGTGAGCAGTCTGTGTCGCACGTCTGATTGTACCTGCATTGTCTGCATAAATTTTTGTTGCGCAAAATATCCGGCACCTTCCTTAATGTGATTACGTCGTGTACTGTCCTGAATAACCCCGGCAGTCCTGAAATTATCATATCCCTCACCGTACGGGCATCAAATACATCGGGAGAAATTTCTTCCTCATCAAGATATATTATCTCCACCGACGGCACAACCCCTGAATTTTTGTACAGCAGCCACGAGTAAATCAAGCTCTGCGACAACGGCACAGTAATATCACTCTTCCTGTACCCCTTGAACTCGAACAATCGCGCTTCTGCTTTGTCGGGGTTGAAAAGTAACGCGTCGTAACGTCCCTTGATGTTCATGGATACTCCCGCAAAATTATAGTGCGCTGTCATGTCCTGTTCCGGCGGAATGAACACAATGTGCATGTACTGTTCCCGTGAACGCATGAGTGAGGGAATGCCCGCAAAAACTTCCGACATTGCCCGAACCCATACAGCAACCCCGCGAGCCATAGCCGTAATTTGTCCGGCGGAGTATCTCTCACTGTTCGACGCTACGAACGGCAGAAATATATTCTCACGTATTACGCTCTCAAGTTCTCCGGGTCTGTTGAGGGATGCAGATATTTTTGCGTAAAGTCTGCTGTGAGGGTTTGCAGCCGCCTCAAAGAACACCCGCGCTATGTTCTCGTGAAACGCTCTGCCGTATGGGTCGCCGTTCCCCTGAATGCCGACACGCCACGCGTATTTTTCCTGCCGGTGAATTTTGTACGCCAATAACGCCGGGCATCTCTGGCATAACGCAATATCGCTCACTGTCGTCCAGCAGGTCATGACTTCTGCAATGTTATCAGAATGTCATTTCTTGAATTGAACGTCTTGAACACAGTGCGGTTGTCTTTCACAAACGACAATAATTCGTTCCTGCCGATGTAAATATTTTTCTGCGCTAATAAATGTATGGCTTTATCGACAGTTATTATGTTCATGGGCGAAATCTTAACGACATCAGCAAGTGCCTTCTTGAGGTCTGCGCTGTTGACACCGACGGGAGCAGGCGCAGGGCTGTCCTTTGTCCCGGCAAAATCCAGGCCCGGAAGTTTCACCGTCTGCAGGAATGTCCGCAAGTCATCGCGTGTCGCCGGCCGGGTCTGTGATGATGTGTGTATGTTCACGTCGCCGTTGTCTATGCGGTTGATTAACGCCGTGAGACCGTACCACTTTATGCGCGTGTCCTTGTCGAGGGTGATTACTGCCCCGCCTTTTTCCTGAAACTCATTCAGTTTCTCGTTAAACTTCTTCCATGTTTTTTTGTGCGCTTTCTCCTCAAGAACATATGCGCAGTAACTTCCGGGATATTCCCTCATGAACTTTATGCCCTCGCAAAGTCCCGCAATGCCTGTTGAATGTATCTTGGGAATGAGCACGATGAACGCGAACTTCCTGTTGTTGTGAGTGCCCTGAAGTTTTATGTACTTGCCGCTGTTTTTCGAGAGCGATATATTGCTCTGTGAAGCAAGCCATGTTTCGAGTGCGCGCGTTATGTGATCTGCGTTCGGCGGCCATGCTTTTTGCTCTATCTGTACTTTCTTGCACTCCTCATCATATGATGCTTTCAGGTAGTCTATAGGAAGTCCGGGTTCTTTGAGGGCTTTTCCGGCAAGTTCTATAACTAAGCGCGGAGAAAGTCCCTGCGTAATGTTCATTCGTGAAATAAGCCAGTTGTATTTTTCTTCAACTCCTTTACTGAATGCCGCCGCTATTCTGTCATGTATCATCTGTTTTGCTTGTGCTTCTGTGCAGTCGCTCTTCATTACTATGATGTTGTTGCGGAGACGCTGCCATATTGACGGGTCAAGTACAGGCTGGAAAACGTCCCATGTTGCTGTCTTCATGAAACTCAAAGGGAGAATGCCGGACAGACTGTTCATGAAAAGCCCGATTGCATCACCCCATGCACGTATTGAGGCTTCGCGTTCTTCTTTGTCTTCCTTGCGGGCTATAGCATCAAGCTCGTCAATGCAAATTATCATCGGCATATGTGCATAAGCAAGTACAAGTCCCAGTGAGTTCAAGAAATTTCTTGCGGAGCTTTCACGTTCTGTATTATCCATGAAATTTATATCGCGTGAGGGGAGGCCAAGCCGTAAAGAATCTTCGTCATCAAGACCATCACGAATCCAGTTGAGAATTTCGGACTTTATATTCTCGTCGCTTGTCCCTAGATACAACAGCATACATTTCAAAAAAACTCTGTCTATGCCGGGCATATCACGTTTCAGGTAAACTCTCGGCTCTATGTTCGTAATGTCATTGAAGCCGTCATTTTTCCTGTGTTCGTTGTATGCGCTCATCATTGCGCTTGCGAGCATGTCGAACTGTGTATGCCCTCCGCTGTGTTCTTTTGTGAGGCATATTATGACTTCCGATAATAATTCATGCATTACACGCTGTGAATAAGAGAACGTGAAAGATCCCCTGACCGTAACAAAAATTACAGGTCTTGCGTTTTTTCTGAGGCGGCGCAATATTCTCATGAGCATATGAGTTTTCCCGCACCCTGTCTCACCGAATATCAACCCTGCAAGAGGCACAGAAGGTTCACGGCGTTTGTAGCGTATGAGCTGCTCTATCTCTTCAGATGCGGCTCTGTTAAGCTGCTCAAGATCCGGGTTACTGTTCTCAAAAGGAAGAGGCGACACGGTGGACGCAAACGGATTATTTTCGAGGAGCTGAGACAGTATCGAATTATTATCTGACATTCCATGCAACCCTTCCCATTCTGTAATTATTCTCATCAATGAAGCAGTCGCTAATATCTTCCGGCGTAGTTATAGTTTCGTCAGCAAGTGATATTTGTACTATATGCCTGTTACGCAAGTCCCGTAACATCTCATCAAAGACTTCACGAGGCCAGCCGAGTTTACGCCGTAATTCTGGAATACGCACAAAAATTCTCTGACCGCCGTAGTGTGTGTCATTGTTAAGTTCGTCGAATGCCTCACGGAATTTTTCTACAGTGTATTCTCCTGATGAGTACTCAATTTCTTGGGCAGGTTTCATTTCGCTGAATGAGGCCAGCAAAATTCGCGCTTCAAGTTTCTCATTCAGTATGATTTTTGCGCGTCCTTCCGAAACTAACTCATTAACTATCTGCGAAACTTCCAGCTTCTTGAACGGCAGAATCTGACTGAGCTTCTTGGGGCTGTACGGTCTTTTTGCTGACAATTTCGCTAACACGATCTCGGACGGGTCAGGGGTCATGATGTACAGTGCGCGTCCTTTCGCGTGAAAAATAAATCTGTCCTCAAGAAGCGGCTCTAATTTCTTCATGATAACCTCCGCGCTTGAATCTGATTTCAGGCCAAGCTCAAAGCGCAGTTCAGAACCGATTGATTTATTCAGTTTCCTCAAAGTCATAAAGCCCTTGTTATCATCAAGTATGTTTTGAATGATGTCGGGTATGTCTTTCTTTGGCATATCGGATTTTCACCTCTTATTGTTTGTGGATGATTATAATTTTATCGCAGTGTTATCATATTAACAAAAAG
>CAJOED010000047.1:15833-17544 GCA_905233335.1 uncultured Synergistales bacterium | reverse complement strand
GAATGTGAAGTTGTTTGAGGCGGTGAAAGAACTTTATGCGGCGGGGAAACTTCCGGAACTGGATTACGCAATCAGGTATAAGTGGGGAGTGCATATAGATTGCGGGGGGAAAAGAAATTCTCGGTGGGAAATAAGGGGTTGACAAAAAAAATTTTTCAGCGATAATTAAGGCGCATTGTAGGGTTGTAGTTGGCGGATACCCAGCCGAGTCAGCACAAAATCATACCTAACAGGATCTTCAGAACATATTTCACGAAAACCTTCCGTAATCTCTATAGCAGTCTTCAGGTCGGCACTCTTCCTTTGCGTAAGTCCCAGCTTCAGGCTTATATGGTACATATGCGTGTCCGTCGGCACTATCAGTTCACTTGGCCGGAGCACACTCCACCCGCCCGGATCTACATCATCATGACGCACCATCCACTTCAGAAACAGGAATAACCTCTTGCACGCACTCCCGTCTCTCGGAGCTGTTATCAGCGAAAATGCACCCTCCTTACGATTCCGCGACAGTCTGTCCGAAAAATTATCAAGTGCAGGCAGCAATTCACCGCCCGAACTCTTCAGGCACCCACGCATAAATCCCTCAAGAGAACCATACTCACGCAGCACTTCAGAGATATTTTTCAGCAGGTTGTTCATGTCGTAAGATGTCGTAAATCGGTGCTTGAAATCCTCCGGCACAATCCCAAAATGATTATTGTTCAGCAGAAATTTATACGGCTCCGATGTCAGACACAACAGAACTTTCTTCACACTCTTCATAATCTGCGCAACTCGCCCATACGCCAGCGACGACGCAATAAGCCCGACAATTTCCCTGTCCCTCACATCATCATAATCATACAGAAAGTACAACGGGTCCGGGTTGATTATCTCACGCCGAGCATAAACATAATACAATCCCTCAAGAAATGCCTTCAATTTGTCGTTAGTCATGTCATCAACAAAACAGGGAAGCCCGAAAAGCTCCCCCGCATAAAATCAACGCGCAGAAAGTTCACGGTCAACAGTATATATTCCGTGTTTGTCGCCGCCAAGAAATTCCAGCTTGCTCACTATTCCGCCGGTGTTGTCTTCCTCCTCCATCTGCTCATCAACAAACCACTGAAGCATTGACTGTGTAGCGTAGTCCTTCTCGGAAATCGCCAGGTCAACGAGCTGATAGATACGGGAAGTTACATACTGCTCATGCGCATATGCCGTCCTGAATACTTCAAGCGCGTCCGCATAACTCTCTTTCGGTCTCGCAATGTCAGGAATTATTACCCGCGCACCACGTTCATACAGGTAATCAATGAACTTTTCAGCGTGCTCGACTTCCTCCCTGTACTGCTTCTTCATCCAGTGAGCCATACCCGCAAGACCAGCATCCTCAAAATATGCCGACATCGCCAAGTATATATACGCCGAGTCAAATTCTGCCTTTATCTGTTCATTGATGGCAGAAGTCATTGCGTCGGAAATCTTCATGACTACATTTCTGCTTTCCACAGTCCGTGTTTGTTGCAGTATTCCCGCATAGTTACGCCCTTTTCAGCACACTCAAAATTCGCGGCCGGCTCCTCACCGGGTTTCAGGAACTGACGACATACACGCTCGCCCTTGATGATCTCGATCCACTCGATATAGTGATCGTCCTGCATCGGGTGCGCTACACTTCCGACCTTCACTTTGCCGCCGTCATATACTGGTACATGCTTCTCCTGCG
>CAJOED010000047.1:0-15808 GCA_905233335.1 uncultured Synergistales bacterium | reverse complement strand
TCGCCGCAACATGACAGAGTGCCGCCTCCGACATGCATAACTTCGACAATATTTCCGCACTTTGCACACTTGAATACGCTCAATTTTTCCATCGTGATTTTACCCCCTGAAAATTTCTTGAATGGGATTATAATAACCTCAAACGAAAATTTTTCAACATGAAAGAATTACGCAAAAGGTATCTTGTTATGAGACACTCACATGATGACGATAATTATTATTACGCTGAATAGATTATAATAACCTGCAACAAAAATTTTTCAGCATGAAGGAATTACGCAAGGTATCTTGTTATGAGACATTCACGAGGATTTATACTGGCGGAAATTTTGACGGGCATGATGCTTCAGGCAAGTTTTGTCGTCGTTCTGTGCGGAACGTTCTACATGATGCTGACGTTCTACTCCAGGACACAGCAGGTCTTGAGTGCAGGACAGAACGGTGAAAGAGTTATCACTTACGTGGAGCAGAGAATACAAAGCGTCGGTGTCGGTATGTGGGAATGCAGAAAACCTGGCGACATCATAAACGCTATGAACCCGCTCACACTGAAAAACGGTTCAGATGTCAGGCCGCTTCATGGGTTATGCCTTCCTGTTTCGGTTTCATGGGATAATACGGTACATTCTACAGACACAGTAATTGATAATACTACTCACAAAATTATAAAATACAGGGGAAATGTTCTTACTCTCATTTATGCAGAAAGAGAAATGTATAAAGATGCTGTTCTTACAACTTACGATAGC
The DNA here is from genome assembly GCA_905233335.1 of uncultured Synergistales bacterium. Taxonomy (GTDB): domain Bacteria; phylum Synergistota; class Synergistia; order Synergistales; family Aminobacteriaceae; genus JAFUXM01. The sequence continues at coordinate 15,059 of CAJOED010000047.1, read as the reverse complement.
GGTACACTTGACAAAAACTATTACAAAAAAAGTTTCGTCCTGCTAAATTCTGAAAAAGCAGCAACATCAAAATTTACGAACAATAATCCAAGTGCGCCTGCCCAAGACATAAGAATGTGGACAGTAATGCAAAGTTCGGGACTCCCTATGTACCTTTATGAAAAACCTGAAAATAATTCTCCAATAACACTTGGCGTATCATCAAATATTCCACGTTCCGTAGATATACACCCTATTAGTGAACTTCTCTATCTTCGCGGCGAAAAAATGTTCGTCGACAATGACACAACAGCTACGGGAGCAGCAAAGAATTTCAGATACCAAACACTAACAAATGACTGGGGCAGAGAAGAATCATATCAAGCGTCAATCCTCGAAATATATTTTGTACTTCACACAGAAGCAGACACAGAAAGTCCCCGCACACTTGATTTATATGTTCTGTCAAGCGGAGGTACAAACAGTTCCGGCAACACCGAAAAACCCAAAGATTGGCCCGGAAAATGGAACGACAGCGAATACAGCAAACACACAGTATATGTCTCGCGCGCATCGTGGAAACTTCACAACCTAGCGAATTTCTCATGGAACTAACAGTCCCGCAAGTGCCTCGTCAACATGGGACACCCGGATGATTTTCACGCCGTCGAATTTCACCTTATCGCGCGAACTCACTACAGCAGACTGGAAACCAAGCCTCGCTGCTTCCTTCAGGCGCAAGTCTATCCGCGTTACCGGCCTCACTTCCCCCGCAAGTCCTACCTCACCGAGCCAGCAAGTTCCGGGCTTCAGGGGCTTGTTCTTGAGGGCAGAAGCTATTGCCGCACATGCAGGAAGATCCGCGCTGGGATCCTGAAGGCTTAATCCTCCCGCAACATTAATGTACAAGTCGTGATTGTTCGTGGCAATGTTACAGCGTCGCTCTATCACAGCGGCCAAGAGCTGAAAACGATTAATCTCTATTCCTCGTGATGTCCGGCGTGGATATGGGAATACTGTCCTTGCGGCGAGTGTCTGAATTTCGGCGGCCAGGGGAGTATTTCCTTCAAGGGCTATCGTCATAGCTACTCCCGCAACAGAAACATCATCACGATTCCAGTACAACCCGCTTTTGTCCGCAACAGGTCTCAATCCGTCCTCGCACATCTCGAAAATTCCGAGTTCGTCAGTGCTCCCGTAACGGTTTTTCACAGCACGCAACATTCTGTAGCTCGAATACCCCTCGCCAGAAAAATTCAGCACAGTATCAACCATGTGTTCGAGCATCATAGGCCCCGCGATTTTTCCGTCCTTCGTGATGTGTCCGATGAGTACAGCAGGAATGTTCTTTTCACGCGCCGCATCAATGACCCTTTGCGCAACCTCACGCACCTGAGTAACCGTGCCGGGCCACCCGGAATTACTGTCAACGCTCATAGCCTGCACACTGTCGAGCACAAAGAACGCAAAATTATTCCCGTCAAGATTTCGTAGTGCGTCGTTGAGTTCAGAGCCGGAATACAGATACAGTTTTTCTGTCGCAGTGTTGATGCGTGAAGCCCGTAGTGCGATTTGTGCGTCGGACTCCTCGCCGGAAATATACAGCACAGGAACACCGTAACTTTTCGCGACACTTCCTGCGGCCTGAAGCAGCAGCGTAGATTTCCCGATACCAGGCTGTCCACCAATGAGCACAACTCCACCCGGAACTAATCCCCCGCCGAGTACACGGTCAAGCTCACTAATGCCGGTGGTGATGCGTTCGGGGGCTTTCACGTCGAGGGCACTCATGATTTTTACGCGCGGTGTGTCAGACTTGGCCGGAGACGGTGCGTCATGATACTCCTCAAACGTTCCCCATGAACTGCACGAGGGACATTTGCCGGTTTTTGTCGTGGTGATGTAGCCGCATTCAGAACATATATATTTTGTGATTGTCGTCTTCATTCCGGGTATTTTCTCAATATGTTAATCATGCTTCGGGTTATGTGTGCAGTCATTGCGTCCCGTGCCTGTTGAGGGTGTTGCTGTGCTATTGCTGTAAGTATGTCTATGTGCTCAAGCGTTGACGCTCTGTAGTGTTCTGATGACTCCTCGACGCTGTGTCCCGTACTTGGCCCGTTCCATAAACCCATAAGATAACGTTTCAGCTTCTCATTGTCGGACGCGTCCCATATGCGCATGTGTATATCCTCGTTCAAGCTCTCGTAGTCGTCGCGCTCTATGTCTGATTTTCCCTTCATGACCTCAAGCCGTGAAAGCAGGTCTGTAGTGTCCATTCCGTTATGTGCGGCACGTCCGGCGGCTTCTGTCTCTAGCAGTATTCTCATCTCGAAATTATCACGTATGAACTTTCTGTCTATCGCGTTCACAACCGCTCCCCTGTTCATGCGCAGGGTAATCAGTCCCTCGTCAGCCAGTGATTGAAACGCCTCACGTACAGGAGTGCGGCTCACTCCGAGTATGAGTGCTATTGCCGTAAGATTAAGCTCATCCCCCGCATTGTATTCACGCGCGAAAATAGCCTTCCTGATTTTTGAGGCTACTTCTATGCGTATGGGCAGGGATTTTTTTATGTGTTCCATGAAAATTTTGTGCTCCCATATTATATATCGTATTCGATATTCGTTATTATACTTGCAAATTTTACAACACTATGATATTTTTTACGCAATCCATCAAAACTGAATACAACATACGAAATGCAAAATATTTTTACGAGGGGGAAAATTAATTGCACGCTATCGAGAAAATTCTCATGAAGAACAGCGGAAAAAGTAATATTCACACGGGCGAAATCGTCAACGCAAAAATAGACTTTGCCGAAATCAACGACCTGTATTTGCAGACCGTATACTCATTCTACGAAATGGGCGGGCAAAAAGTTTGGGACAATGAACGATGCGCGTTCGTGTTCGACCACTACGCCCCGTGTCCAGACATTAAGAGCGCGGAAAATCATAAGGCCATGCGTGAATTTGCAATCAAGAATAATTTGCGCTTCCACTTTGATACGAACTGCGGAGTATGTCATCAGGTCATGCCTGAAGCAGGAGTAATTTATCCCGGCATGATTGTAGTAGCAACCGACAGCCATACGACGACACACGGCGCATTCGGCGCAATGGGTACAGGGTGCGGAGCTACGGACATGGCTACTATTCTGATGACGGGCGAACTATGGTTCAGAGTTCCCGAAATCATCGAAGTCAGGCTCGACGGCAAAACACAAAAGGGCGTTTACCCTAAAGACGTAATACTTGCTGTGCTAGGGAAAATCCGCGCGGATGGTGCTGTGTACAAAGCAATAGACTTCACCGGGAGTTACGTAGAAGGTCTCAATGTCGCCGGACGAATGACTATCTGCAACATGGCAGTAGAAATGGGAGCGAAAACAGCATACATGCAGCCCAATAGTGATGTTCTCGAATACGTCAAGAAACGCGCTGTCCGTCCGTATGAAGTTCAGTACACAGACCCGGGCTACAAATACGCGGAAAGTTACACGTTCGACGTATCAGGGATAGAGCCGGAGTTAGCTTGTCCGAGCAGTGTAGAGAACGTTCACACACTGTCAAGCGTCGTTGCAGAAGGTGAAGTGAAAATCAATCAGGGCTATATAGGCTCATGCACTGGCGGAAGAGTTGAGGACATTGCAGAAGCGGCAAAAATCCTAAAAGGGCGGCACATTCCCGAATATACCCGGCTCGTCGTAATTCCTGCTTCACGTGAAGTAATGCTCGAATGCATGACACGCGGCTATATATCTGACCTCATGAACGCGGGCGCAACAATTTCAACTCCTGGCTGCGGTGCATGTTTGGGAGCGCATGAAGGGATATTAGCTCCAGGTGAAGTCTGCATAACGAGCACTAACCGGAATTTTCCAGGCCGAATGGGATCTACAGAAGCTCTAATGTACCTCGCAAGCCCTGCAACAGTAGCCGCAAGCATGGTATACGGGAAAATCACAGACCCGCGCGAATTTCTGAACTAGGAAGGAGATAACATCATGCAGAAAGTATTAACGGGAAAATGTATAGTAATCGGCGACAATATCGACACTGACCAAATTTACCCGGGACGTTTCCTCGCGATAACTGACCCCAAAGAAATCGGCTCACATTGTCTTTGCGGAGTGAGTGAAGACATTGCCGGGAATTTCCCTGAAGGCGGCTTTGTCGTTGCAGGTCGTAATTTCGGGTGCGGGTCATCTCGTGAACATGCTCCGATTGCGCTAATCAATATGGGAGCGGTTGCTGTTCTTGCTGATTCGTTCGCACGAATATTTTTCAGGAACGCCGTAAATCTCGGATTACTGCCGATAATCTGCAAGGGTATCAATAAGCACGTGAAAGAAGGACAGACACTTACGCTTGATGTTGAAGCGGGAACGGTGAACGTTCATGAGACGGGAGAAGTTTTCGAGTGTGAGAAGCTCGGAGATCAGGCAATGAAGATTCTTGAGGCGGGCGGTATCAAACCTATGATGAGAGCAAAATTTGCAGGGAAATAGTGAAGCGTCATATCCTGTCTGTAATATTTTTTGCGGGCAGGAGTTATTTTTCAGGGTACTACAAAGATACACCTCCCTTTTCATAAAATACGTTATATGCGTATTCTCCCAGCCATAAAAATTTTTGAAATCACTTGACACGCAATAAGTTTAATTATAATTTATGGCATATATCACTATTTGAAGGGAAATTCAGATAACTATGCCCGATAATGAACACATAAAGATGCTGCAGGATTTTTCTGATGAGGAAAAGAACGCAATACTCTCACGCTTTGCAGAAGGAGCCAACAGCCGAGAAATCGCAAAAGAATTCGGCACAATTTGGCAGACAGTTTCAGCAATATGCAACACGGAAAAGAAAAAATCACAAGAGGCCTCATCTCCATCAATACCAAAAAGAAAACGCAGAGCAGCAAAAAACCCAAAAAAGCCCGGCGCAGACAGCAAGTTCACGGAGAAAGAAAAATATAATATCGTCGCACGAGCTGAAGAAATAGGCTACAAAGAAGCAGCAAATGAAGCAGGAATTAACTGGCACATGATAGTGGGCTGGAGCAAAAGAATGAAAGCAAAAGTCCCATCAAAATCTGCCGCAAAACCTGCCGCAAAACTTTCTGCACACACAGAAAACACAAAATCACGTTCACCGCTCGAAATCGAAAATGCCGTACTGAAAGAACAAGTTGCAGAACTCACACGCCAAATAGAGAGACTGAAAGCCGCAATGTTCGAGCTGTTCTGATATTCACATGAGCAAGTACATTTTCAGGAGAGTAGTATCAAGTCTCCTTACTCTGCTCGTCGTAATAACGCTGACTTTCTTCATGATGCGAGCGATACCAGGAGGCCCCTTCACCGACGAAAAAGCAATTCCCTCATTCGTGCTCGAAAAAATGAATGAGCATTACGGCCTCAATGACCCGTTATACATTCAGTACTTCAGGTATTTATGGAACGTGCTGAAATTAGATTTAGGAGCGTCGTACAGGTATGAAGGCATGACCGTAAATGAACTCATTGCGGGGAGTTTTCCTGTGTCGTTCACTATCGGAGCCATTGCGTTGGTGCTCTCACTCCTCGCGGGAATACCAGCAGGAATAATCTCGGCATTACGTCGGGGAAAATGGCAGGACAGGCTCGCAATGATTTTCGCAACGTTGGGAGTAACTGTGCCGGGTTTCGTAGTTGCGGCGGCGTTCGTGTATATTTTCGCGTGGAGGCTCGGAGTCGTTACGGTCGGTTTTTGGGAGGGCATCTCTACGGCGTGGCTCCCGGCGGTAACTCTAGCACTTTACCCGGCGGCGTTCATTTCGCGGCTTGTCCGTTCGGGAATGCTCGAGATATTACAGCAGGACTATATACGCACGGCTTACGCAAAGGGATTGAGTGAACGAGCTGTGATATACATTCACGCCCTGAAGAACGCAATCATACCCGTAATAACGTATCTTGCTCCTCTTACTGCCGGAATACTCACGGGAAGTTTCGTCGTCGAACAAGTGTTCGGTGTGCCGGGACTCGGTACGTTTTTCGTTACCAGCATAACGAACAGGGACTACACCACGATAATGGGAGTTACGATTTTCTACAGCGCGTTACTCGTTGCGTTCAACCTGACAGCAGATATTTTTCTCGTCGTGATTGACCCGCGTATAAAGTTGAGGTGAATGAATAATGTATGACCCCGCGCTGTTTGAGCCTCTGTTGCAGGAACAGAAAGCCGGAGCAGAACACATAAGGCCGTCGAAAACTTACTGGCAGGACGCATGGCACAGACTGAAACGCGATAAGCTAGCTCTTCTTGGCCTCGTCGTAATTGTGCTGGTGCTGGTGCTTGCGGTGTTCGGGCCGATGTTCTCACCGTATGAGTACGACGCGCAGGACTTCATGATATCGAATGAGCCGCCGAATTTCTCTCACTGGTTCGGGACTGACATGTTCGGGCGGGATCTGTTCGTTCGAGTTCTTTACGGCGCAAGAATTTCACTGGCTGTGGGTTTCCTTGCTAGTTTCATCAACCTGTTTATCGGTGTGATTTACGGAGGTATTTCGGGGTTTGCGGGAGGCCGAATTGATAACATCATGATGAGGATTGTCGACGTGATTTACAGCGTGCCCATGATGATTTATGTCATTCTGTTAATGGTAGTTGTCGGGCCGGGACTGAAAAGCATATTCATAACTTTGGGTGTGTCTTACTGGGCACCGATGGCAAGAATCGTACGTGCTGAAGTCATGCGTCTGAAGAATGAAGAGTTCGTACTTGCCGCAAAAGTTACGGGAGCTTCACCCATGAGAATATTATTCCGGCACATAATCCCAAACGCAATGGGAGCAATACTCGTAACGCTGACTTTCTCGATACCCGGCGCAATCTTCACGGAGGCGTTCTTGTCGTTCGTGGGACTCGGCGTGAGTGCTCCGATGGCAAGCTGGGGAATGTTGAGCAGTGATGCGGTCGGGTCTCTGGCGATATATCCGTGGCAGCTGTTCTTTCCTGCGGGCGCAATATCAATCACAATATTGGCGTTCAACTTTTTGGGCGACGGTTTGCGGGATGCGTTAGACCCAAGATTACGGAAGTGATTATTCATGAATGACTATGTGCTGACAGTAAATTATCTTCATGTTTTGCAGTTCACGTCAGCATTCTACGGCGCAACATTCAGAGAGGCGGAGAAGTGAGAACTATGAATGACTATGTGCTGACAGATTATCTTTATGCTCTGCTGTTCACTCCAGAATAACTATGTACTGACAGATGACCTTCACGCTCTGCTGTGCACGTCAGCATTCTACGGCGCAAAATTCATAGAGAGGCGGAGAAGTGAGAACTATGAATGACGATATACTGACAGTAAATGACCTTCACACGTCGTTCTTCACGTCAATGGGAGAAGTAAAAGCTGTCGACGGCGTAACATTCCAGGTAAAGCGCGGAGAAGTTCTCGGCATTGTCGGCGAATCAGGAAGCGGGAAAAGTGCCTCTATGCTGTCGATAATGGGACTTCAGGGTAACGCGGGACGGGTGAAGTCGGGTGTTATCACCTTCAGGGGACAGGAACTCAACTCCCAAAACGTGAAGGAATTTCGCGGCAGGAACATAGCGATGATCTTTCAGGATCCCATGACGAGCCTTAATCCCGTTTTGAGCGTCGGTTATCAGCTCACAGAAATATTACGGCGGCACAAGTTCGACAACATACGGGAGCGCGTTATCGACATCCTCGAACGTGTCGGAATTTCCCCTGCAGAACAACGCATGAAGCAGTACCCCCACGAGTTCAGCGGAGGACAGAGACAGCGTATCATGATTGCGATGGCGGTTGTGTGCAGTCCTGAATTACTCATTGCCGACGAACCGACAACAGCACTTGATGTTACTGTGCAGGCGCAAATACTTTCACTCATGAGGGACTTGCGGAGGTCTTCAGGAATGTCGATGATACTTATTACGCACGATTTAGGAGTGATTGCGGGTGAGGCAGAAAGGGTTATCGTGATGTACGGCGGACGAATTATGGAGGAAGGCACACGGCACGAGATTTTCTACAGCACAGCGCACCCATACACGCAAGGGCTTCTGCGTTCCGTCCCGAACCCCGAACGGCCAAGAGAACGGCTCATACCGATTGAGGGACAGCCTCCCGACCTGCTCAACCCCCCGGAAGGATGCCCGTATGTGAAGCGTTGCCCGGAAGCTATGCGAATTTGCCTCGAACAGAAACCAGGAATGTTTACGCTTTCCGAAACACACAAATTTTTCTGCTGGCTGGGAGTGAAGAATTATGCTTGAAGTTCACGGACTGAAAAAATATTTCGGCTCTGCCCGCGCTGTTGACGGTGTGAGCTTCTCTGTCGCAAAGGGAGAAACACTCGGCCTTGTTGGTGAGTCCGGGTGCGGGAAAACTACGACGGGACGAACGATTATCCGCCTCTATGAGCCGACAGCAGGAAAAATCATCTTTGGCGGCCAAGACGTAACATCACTAACTCCCGGTGAAATGCTTACGTTCAGGAAGAGAATGCAGATGATATTTCAGGATCCATACGCCTCACTCAATCCGCGAATGACAGCAGGCGACATAGTGAGGGAACCGATGATAATTCACGGCATACCCAAAGACGAACACACAGACAGAGTAAATCACCTCTTGCGCCTCGTGGGACTGAACAGCGAACAGTCAGGGCGTTATCCTCATGAGTTCAGCGGGGGACAAAGACAGAGAATAGGCATTGCACGAGCACTTGCTGTTGAGCCGGAAATGATTATCTGTGATGAGCCAATCTCCGCTCTTGATGTCTCTATCGGTGCCCAAATCGTGAACATGCTTGAAGACCTGCAGAAATCTCTTGGCCTCACGTACATATTCATAGCTCATGATCTCTCTATGGTACGTCATATCAGTTCGCGCGTTGCTGTAATGTATCTTGGCCGTATAGTGGAGCTTGCCGGAACTGAAGAACTCTACAGAAACCCCAAGCACCCGTACACCGTATCACTTCTCTCATCTATTCCCATACCTGACCCGGAAAAATCCGACGCAAGAAAGCACATCACACTCACGGGAGAAATTCCGGGCGCGCTGAATGTTCCGTCGGGGTGCAGTTTCCACACACGATGCCCGAACGCAAAGCCTGAATGCCGGACACTTGACGCAGTTTTACGGGACACGGGGAATAATCATCTCTGTTCATGCCCGTATGCGTAGTATATTTTTCGGGACGGCCTCACTGAATGTTCCGTCAGTGTACAGTCTTCACACACAGCCCGACCGAACACTCGACACAATACTACAGGACGTTCATGCTAGTATGTATGATATTTTTTTCAGGAGGTTATTTTTTCATGCGCAAAATTTTCTTGTTGTTTGTTTTCCTGATGACCGCTTCTACGTCATATGCTGCCTCAAATGAGATAGTCTTCAACTTGGGAGCAGACCCCAGAACTATCGATCCCGCACTCAATAATGCAGTCGACGGCAACGACGTAATCACCAACATTTTCGAGGGACTCGTGCGCACCGGCTTCAACGACATGCCAGAACCAGCCTGTGCAGAATCATGGGAGATCTCACCCGACGGCATGACGTGGACATTCCACCTCCGCGACGGCCTCAAGTGGTCGGACGGTCAGCCCCTCACAGCTTCACACTTCCGGGACGGATTTTTGCGGGCACTCAACCCCGAAACAGGCTCACCGTATGCGTACTATGCGTTTTTCGTCAAGAACGGGGAAGCATACTACAACGGCAAAGCATCAGCACAAGATGTCGGACTCTCTGCTCCTGACGACAAAACTTTTGTTATCGCGTTAGAGTACCAGAATCCGCTCATGCTCGAATACCTCGCGTTCTCACTGTTCCAACCCGCAAGAATGGACATCGTGAACGACAACCCACGTTCATGGGCGGCAAAACCCGAAACTCTCATCTCAAACGGCGCGTTCAGGCTCGAAAAATGGCAGCACGGGGAAGGCGGAGAAATTATACTCGTCAAGAACAAAGAATACTGGCAGGCTGACACCGTGAATGTCGACAGATTGCGTTTCGTGTTCATTAGCGATGAGAATACTGCGCTTGCGGCTTTCAGGGCGGGACGTATCGACTACATGACTACGATACCTTCTCAAATGCTACCGTTATTGCTGAAGCGCGGCGAGGCTGTCTCACTTCCTGCACTAGGTACGGCATATTGTGATTTCAATGTTACCCGTAAGCCTTTTGATGACGTACGAGTCCGGCGGGCGTTCACTCTTGCGATTGACAGAAAAATCATCGTCGACAAAATTACTCTCGGAGGTCAGAAACCGGCAGTAGGTTTTGTGTGCGACTCTGTACCCGGTACTACTGACGCGCAAGACTTCAGGACGGAAGGCGGAGAATTTCTCCCGGAACGTGCTGACGTGAAAGAGGCTAGGCGGCTTCTTGCTGAGGCAGGTTACCCCGACGGAAAGAACTTCCCGCACGTAACGTACAAATACAACTCGAACTCCGGCAATAAGCAAATGGCTGAAGCTCTGCAGGGAATGTGGAAAAATGTTCTCGGCGTTGAGGTCGAACTCGTCAATGAAGAGTGGAAGGTGTTTATTGAGACGCGCAACAAAAAAGATTACGACATTGCTCGCGACGCATGGATTATGGATTTCTACGATGCCGGGAGCCTGCTCGAAACCCTCACGACAACTTCACCGCAGAACAACACCGGCTACAGCAACCCGAAATACGACGAGGCAATCACGAACGCCGCCCGCGAAATGGACAGAGTGAAGCGCATTAACTTCATGCACGAGGCAGAAAAATATCTCATGGAGGACTTGCCCGTTGCACCGATATATTTTTACACGTCGGCGGTCATGCAGAGCAAAAGAGTAACGAACATTCACCGTTCACCGTTGGGCTTTGTGCTGTTCAGGGGAGCGGAAGTCCGTTAGTGAGTTTGCAGTGAGTGTAAAATCGCGTATAATTTTCGTAATTTTCTATTGATAGGAGATGTTCTTTTCACTATGAAGAAGTTTATGTTACTGCTTGTGTGTCTGCTGGCTGTTTGTTCGTGCGCTTATGCCGAAACAGACTCGGAGTACGTGAAAGCAAAAGGCGTTCTCGTCGTCGGCATCACTGACTTCAAACCGATGGACTACAGGAACGAGGCAGGAGAATGGATCGGATTCGACGCTGACCTCGCACGTGCATTTGCTGAAAGTATCGGCGTAAAGGTTGAGTTTCAAGAAATAGAATGGAACAACAAGATACTCGAACTTGACGGCAGAAACATCGACTGTGTATGGAACGGAATGACCCTCACCAGTGAAGTCCGTGCGGCTATGGCCTGCTCCAACCCCTACTGCAACAATGCACAGGTCGTAATTGTCCCGGCGGCTTCGGCCAAGAAGTATGACACCGTAGAGAGCATTGCGGGTCTGAATTTCGCGGTCGAACACGGAAGCGCAGGCAACGAACAGGCAACACTTCACGGCTTCAAGTGCACGGAAGTACAGGATCAGGCTTCGGCGTTGATGGAGGTTGCTTCAGGGACTGCGGACGCGGCAATAATCGATTCGCTCATGGCGGCGGCAATGGTCGGTGCAGGAACAGGATACGAAAACCTCACGTACACAGTCAGCCTCAACAGCGAAGAGTACGGCGTTGGTTTCCGCAAAGGCTCTGACCTCGTGTATGCGCTGAATGCATTTTTCGAGGCGGGATACGCTGACGGAAGCATAAGCAAACTTGCCGAAAACTACAAGATACAGGCGGCACTCATCAAGCAGTAATGGAAGTCATCATTCAGCAGCTGCCGATAGTCATTCACGCTCTGAACATCGGCTTCATGCAGACACTGAAACTATTTGCTGTTACTCTGCTGGGAGCATTTCCGCTTGGCCTGATTATTGCGTTCGGCTCACTATCGCGCATAAAAATCATCAGCATGACGACGGGACTCTTCATATGGATAATACGCGGTACTCCGTTAATGATTCAGTTACTCATCGTGTATTACTTTCCTGGTCTCGTGCTTCACAATCCCATATGGGGCGGCGGCGAGTCAGGTCGTTTCATGGCGGCATCAGTTGCGTTCGTGATAAATTACTCGTGCTACTTCTCCGAAATCTACAGGGGCGGCATTCAGAGCGTACCAGTCGGACAGCAGGAAGCAGGGCTTGTTCTCGGCATGACCAAAAAGCAGATATTCTTTCACGTTACGTTATTGCAGATGATAAAGCGAATTGTTCCTCCCATATCGAACGAAATTATTACCCTCGTGAAGGATACAGCACTTGCGAGAATTATCGCGCTTCAGGAAATCATTTGGGCAGGTCAGGCGTTCATGAAGGGTAGCTATAACATTTCGGGGGCAATATGGCCGCTGTTCTTCACGGCGTTCTACTATCTCGTGTTCAATGGCATAGTTACAGTGATGCTTGCGGGACTTGAACGCAAACTTGACTATTTCCGGTAGAAGGGCGGAGGGAAAATTCACATGTCAATTCTTGAAGTGAGAAACATACGCAAAACTTTCGGGAATATCGAGGTGCTGAAAGGTATAACGTTCACGCTTGAGAAGGGCGGAGTGCTCTCTGTCATCGGCTCATCGGGAAGCGGAAAGACGACGCTTTTACGGTGCCTGAATTTTCTTGAGCGTCCCGACGACGGAGTTATTACGGTGAAAGGTGAAGTGTTGTTCGATCGCAATGACCCCAAAACCCTCCACGAATCACAGATACGTCGCAAGAGGCTTCATTTCGGGCTGGTGTTCCAGTCGTTTAACCTTTTCCCGCAATACACAGCACTACAGAACGTCATGCTTGCTCCCGAACTGTTCATGAAGGAAAATCATACGTGGAACGCAGAGAAGGCACGACTTGCTGACGAGGCAGAAGAACTCTTTGTGCAGATAGGGCTTGCTGACCGAATGAACAATTACCCGCACCAGCTTTCAGGAGGACAGCAGCAGAGAGTAGCAATCGCACGAGCACTGATAATGCACCCGGATATATTGTGTTTCGATGAGCCGACGAGCGCGCTTGACCCGGAACTCACCGGGGAAGTCCTGAAGGTTATCGGCAAGCTGTCAGAACAGAATACCACGATGATAATAGTAACGCACGAAATGGAGTTTGCGCGGGACGTAGCGAATCAAGTTATCTTCATGGATGGAGGAGTAATCTGTGAGCAGGGAGAGCCTCACGAACTTTTCGGAAATCCCAAAGAGGAACGAACGAAACAATTTCTTATGCGCTATAATCAGAAGTAATTTTTTTGTATGAGGTGATAATGTTATGAAGAAAATATTTTTGTCCGCTGTATGTGTACTTGCGCTTGTGTCGTGTGCATGTGCTGCTAACCCCATCAAAATCGGCGAAATTGCTACGGTAACAGGAGATTTTGCGGCGTACGGTGTTGCTGAAGTCGAGAGCGTCAAAATTGCCGTGAAGGAAATCAATGATGCAGGCGGTGTACTTGGCCGTCCTCTTGAAGTAATCATGTACGACTGCAGGACTCGTCAGGAAGACATGGTGAATGCGGCTCGTCGTCTTGTCGAGCAGGACAGAGTTACGGCGGTAATAGGTCCGTCGGGTTCGGGACTGTGCATTGCGGCGGCACCGATATTCAATCGCGGACGTGTTGCACATATCGGTACTCTTCCGACAAACCCCCTAGTAACTGTTGACGACAACGGCAAAGTCAGACCGTACAACTTCAGGATATGCTTCCTTGATCCGTATCAGGGCGCAATAATGGCACAGTTCTCGGCGAAAAATCTTGCGGCAAAAAAGGCAGCATTGCTCTATGACGTTTCGAGCGATTACTCACAGGGACAGCGTGAGTTTTTCATTAAGGCATTCGAGGCGGCTGGCGGGAAAATCGTAGCTGACGAGGGCTTCAGGGGTGAAGACGTAGACTTCCGTTCACAGCTCACCAACATGAAGGACAGCGGAGCGGACGTGTTCATATTCCCGTTCATGGGAAAATCGCTTCCGTTGGCGGTGAAACAATCTCGCGAACTCGGAATTGAGCTTCCCATAGTGGGCGGCGACGGTTACGGGGACTTCATGTGGGAGATTTCCGGCGAAACACTGCGCAACACATACTGGGTCAGCCACGTAGACAGATACGACCCGACACTTGCGGGATTTTTCGCGAAATATCTTGAGAGTGCCGGCACAGAGTGTCAGGAGTTCATGAATGCGGTCATGGCGTATGACTGTGTGTACTGGCTGAAGGACGCAATAGAGCGCGCCGGGACTGATGACCCCGAAAAAGTACGTGATGCGCTCGAACAGACGAAGGACTTGCAGCTTCTTCACTGTGTGCTGACGATGGACGAGTTCCATAACCCGAAGGACAAAGACGGAGTTATGCTGAAATGCGATGAGACGCAGAAGAAATCACTGTTCTTTGTGAAGATTCGCCCGGAATAGAATTTTTCGCGGATATGTGAAGTTTTTTCGCCGGCTTTGTGTGAAAATCGCAGGGCTGGCGTTAATATTATGGAGGAGGAATTACGTAATGAAAATTGAGGAAGTTCTGAAGATATTAGCAAAAGACGGTGAACCTATGGAGCTGGATCTCGGCTATGACCCCGGCTATGTGTCTGATGAGGAGAACGAGGAAATCATACACGCGCTCGAACAGCTCACAGAAGATGACCTGCAGACAGCGAGAATAGAGCGGGTCAGTCTCAAAGACGGACGAGTCAAAGAGGTAACAATACTTTGTTGAGAGTTGAGGATGTAGATTTTCGCTACAAGAAGGAAGCTGTAAAATTTTTCCGCAAACATGAAGATGTATTAGAAGCATTCAAAGTCGACGTTGTGAAAATCATAAACAGGGATCATCCCGAACAGGTTAACTTCAAGTCTTTGCAGGGAATGTTGAAGGGATATTCACGTATTGCCATAGGGAGCTATCGTGTCATATACAAAATAATCAACGGTGAAGTCGTTGTTGTGAATGTTCTCTATGCAGGTTCACGGGGCGACATCTACAAAAAATTTCGGGGGTGAAATCTTTGGCATTCACATTTTCAACACTCATACAGCAGATAATCAACGGCTTGT
>CAJOED010000046.1 GCA_905233335.1 uncultured Synergistales bacterium | reverse complement strand
ACTGCTCCGGCGGCAACTACAGCACCTTCACCGATGTGAACTCCCTCAATGACTACGGCATTTGCCCCGACAAGAACTCCGTCCTCGATAATTACGGGCTTTGCGCTGGCCGGCTCAATCACTCCCGCGAGGACTGCTCCTGCTCCTATATGACAGTTTTTGCCGACGGTGGCGCGTCCTCCTAAGACGGCGTTCATGTCTATCATCGTGTTTTCTCCGACGACAGCACCGATATTCAGAACAGCTCCCATCATGATGACTGCATTCCTGCCGATTGACACGTTGTCCCGGATTATTGCGCCTGGCTCGATCCTTGCGGGTATGTCTTTCAGGTCAAGAAGGGGGATTGCTGAATTTCGCGAGGAGTTCTCTATCACTATGTCAGCGATATTCTCTGCGTTGTCTTTGAGGACGGGTGAAAGCTCTGACCAGTCCCCGAAAATAATTTTTGTGTCATTCCCAAATATTTTTGCGTTCGTGTGTGAGAAGTCGACGGGTGATTTTTCGCGCAAATATATTTTCACGGGAGTAACTTTTTTTGCGTCCGATATGAATTTTATGATTTCTTGTGCGTTCATGATATGAAGTCCCTCATTCCGTAAAATCCCGGCTTCTGTTTCACGAGCCATTCAGCCGCCGATAGTGCCCCTCGTGCGAATAGTGCCCTGTCTTTTGCGTCATGCTTTATCGTGATGGTTTCGAGGCCGTTCGAGAAAATTATCTCGTGCGTACCGACCTCACTGCCATAACGTAATGAGTGTATGCCGAGTTCGTTCGTGTCTCTTTTTCCGTTCTCATGACGACCGACGTTGAACGTGAGATTTTCGCGTGCTTCCTGTAATCTTTTCGCGAGCATTAATGCCGTCCCGCTCGGAACATCGAGCTTCTGGTTGTGATGTGCCTCTATCATCTCAATATCACATTCACCGAAAACCCTCGCAACTCTCTCTGCAATGTCAGCCATTAACGCAACGCCTATAGACATGTTCGGGGACATGAACACGGGAATTTTCGCGGAGGCTTCGCGTATTGCGGAAAGTTCTTCCTGTGTGTGTCCTGTCGTGGCTATCAGGACGGGCAGATTTCGCTTCATGCAGTAAGTCATGATTTCGGGGGCTGACGTGTGGTTGCTGAAGTCGATTACGCAGTCAGCTTCTCCCGTGAAGTCATCGAGTGAGTGATATTTTCCCGCGCCTGCCTCAAAAGTTACGTCGACGAGTGCCGCAATGTTCTCACTTCCCGCCATAGACGCTATGATTTTTCCCATTCGGCCGCCCGCACCGTTTATTATCAGCTTCATGTATGTATTCTCCTTTCTCGTTAGTAATTATTATTATGTGCCTGGTATGTTCTCTCAAGTTGTAGCGTGTGAATGCTTCATGCCCTGCACCCCCGGCAATATCCCGTTCTCTCATGCAGTCGTGAGTGAATGCCTCGTGCCCTGAACACACGCCGCACACCCGGCCAAGCTCCCAAGCCGAAAAACTTACAGCAGCCCCTGCTCCTTCATGATTGCTTCAAGTTTCAGCCAGTGAGCATTCTCCATCGGCGTAAGAGGTAGACGCACATAATTTTCGCACCAGCCCATAGCAGACATAGCCGCTTTCACGGGAATGGGATTTACTTCACTGAACAGCGCATTGATGAGCGGAAGCATACGACACTGCAACGCCGCCGCACCTTTCACATCGCCCGCAAAAAACTTCTCGCATATCTCCATCGTAATTTTCGGCGCAACGTTCGACAGCACAGAAATTACTCCCAAGCCGCCCATGCTCAAAATCGGCACTATCTGGTCATCATTGCCCGAATATATTTCGAGGCCATCACCCACTAACTGCGCCGTGTGAACTATCTTGCTGATGTTGCCGTTCGCTTCCTTTATGCCGCCTATCATGGGATGTTTCGCAAGTTCAGCGTATGTTTCCGGCTCTATGTTCACTCCAGTTCTTGACGGCACGTTGTAGAGGATTATGGGCTTGGTCGAGTTGTCCGCGATTGTCGAGTACATCTTGATGAGTCCGTTCTGCGTTGCTTTGTTGTAGTACGGGGTAACTACCAGCATTGCGTCAGCTCCGGCATCACAGCAGTATTTCGTGAGCTGTATCGCGTAGTTCGTGTCGTTCGAGCCGGTCGCCGCAATCACTACACAGCGTCCCGCAATACGTTCCACCGCAAACTTCACGACTGCTTTATGCTCTGCGTCATCGAGCGTTGAGCCTTCACCCGTCGTCCCGGCAATCACGAGCGCATTAATCCCCTGCTCACACTGCCAGTCAATTACGCGCGCAAAATTCTCATAGTCGACACCGTTAGCGTTCATGGGTGTGATTAGTGCTGTTGCTACCCCTTTGAAGATTGACATAAAATATATTTCTCTCCTTCACTTGATAATACACACAAAAAAACCGCCCACCTGAATGAGCGGTATCATATGCGTTAATATAATTTCCCGTCCTCACTCAGGCAAAACGACACAATCACGCTTTATCTTGAGTAATGACACAACAGAAAACGTAAAGATATTTATTGCTGTACCCATAACTTTACGCTCCCTTTCATGAAAAATTATTGCGGTGAATGATAAACGTAATTTTCTTTATTGTCAACGCGATAACAAAAAAATTTTCCGTGATATAATCTGCAAGGTTTTATCCATAAAACTTTTTCACACAAAAATTTTTTCGGGAGAGTGAATTACATTGAGGCTTCACAAAAATTTTTCCTGGCTGGTAATTTGTGCGTTCGTACTTTTTGCACTGCCGGCATTCGCAGCTCCTTCACCCGTTGACGGATATTACTACGCAACTACTAACATGACTTGGCCGGAATTTTACGCGGGCGAAATCAACAAAGCTCCGTCGGCTCTCACTGTGAGTTATGACGCTGTGAGTACGGCTACCGTTCGTTTTGCGACAAGGTTCAACGGCTTCATATCGTCAAGCGATACCAAAGGCACGACGTTTTCGGGCGTTAAGGCTGTGCAGGTGCGTATTCCTGAAAGTGTGTACAGCACATTAACGGACACATCACGCTACACGTTCAGCGACTCGGCATTCAGTGAGTATAAGGAAGTTGATGCTTCCGGGAATTTCGGCGCAATGGAGACAGACACCATCGACGCAACAGGCGTAACAGTATCATTTGCGGGCGGCAAGTCGAACGGGCACGGCAACTACAGGCTGAACATTTCCGGGTTGAGCTACGACAAACTCGGCGCAAACTTGGGAACAAGCAACGATAGATTTTTGGGTGCACTGCTCGAAACAAAAGACGGCACGAAATACGGCATGAAGCCCCTGCATAACTTATGGATACGCGGCAACATGGCAGAACAGATAGGCTTCAACGTCGAAGAGTTCACAGAACGCAACGGCACAAAATTATCTTACGCACACACGGCGGACATTTCCGGCAAAACGATAACGAAAATTACATACATGCTCAAAAATCAGCCGGATATAGTAATATCTTGTGAAGTATACGTAAAGAAATGGACAACAGCAGCTATTACCCCCGAAGGCAGTATCAATTCCGGGAAAAATGTATCTGTATCACTCAATCAAAATAACATCCCCGCAGACGCAAACTATACGCTGTCATCAGTGGCAAAAGTTGAGGGACGCACAAGCACACCCGTTACTGATTACACTTACAAGGACGGAGTTCTTACGTTCGGCAGTGTCGAGGCGGGAAGCTACACGGCAACATTCACTGACACTTCGTACGTGGACATTACAGCAAGCCTCACGGTGTCGGACTACTACGCAACTACGGACATGACGTGGGCGGAGTTCTACGCTGGCGAAACAGGACAGACAGCAAGCGCACTCGAAACATCAGGGCTTGATGCAGTGAGTTCACCGACAGCAAGGATAGCAGGACGCTTCTCACAGCTCGTGAGTGCAGATAATTCACTCGGCGGGAAAAACATCACCGGGGTCAAAGACGTATACGTGAGAATGAGCGGTGAAGTGTACTCACTCTTGAGCAGGGATACACGCTACACATGGAGCGAAAAAGCATTCAGTGAGTACAAGCCGGTAAGCAGGGACGGCAGTTTCGGGGCAATGGTTACGGCACTGGAAGAGGCCAAAGGCGCAATCGTATCACTCTCAAGCGGCGCATCAAGCACATGGGGAACTCACACGCTGAACATTACGAGCATAGACATAACTTTGGGGAGCGGCGACACAAGATATTTTCTCGGCGCAACCCTCGAAACTTCAGACGGAAAAATTTACGGCTTGCGGCACAACTCTAACTTATGGTTTCAGGCGGGCACTGTAGCATTCAGCACGAGAGAATTTATCGAGGCTCACGGAATAGCGCGGGATTACGACTACACGTCAGACCTTGAGGGGAAAACTATCAGGAAAATAACATACCTCCTCAAAGACAACCCCGATAAATATATCAGCTGTGATGTATACGTTCGGAAATTTTCGGACGCATCAGTTGAGGCTGTACTCCCTGAAGGTGCAGAAACTTTCATGCCGGGCACATCAGTAGAGATTCCGTTGTCGTTCGATAACGTACCAGCGGGGGCAGCGTATAATGAAGTTGTTTCTGTTACGTACTACGACCCTTCAGCACGTCATAACTGGTCGACACTTCGCGCGGGGGACTACTCGTTCGCAAACAACACCCTCAAGATTACGAACACCGAATTAGCGTCGGGCAATCATCAGTACAGAGTAGTAATGCGTGATACTTCCGGGCAGTATGTTGACATCAGGACGGATGTATTTGTGCTGTCAACGATGCCTGATGTCGTGAGCAACAGCAACAACAAAGGCGAGGTAATGTTTCTGCTCACCCCGAAAGGCTCAAGCCTGACAGTTGATACGACGCTGAACGAGAATAAGTTCGTGAATGCTTCTGACTACACCGACCCGGCCAAGAACAAAACAGAAGAATACACCGGCGGCAGAAATATTGTAGCTGGTTCAGGCGTGTCAATTGATATAGTGCTCGACGGAGTGTCAGAAGACTATACTGCTATTGTCGGTTTCGGGAAAATATTTTACTTTACACCCGAAAATCTCGGCGCAAGATATTCTGAAGTATACAGGCACATTAACGGAATGGCAGAAGGTGAAAGCGGCTACAAAGAGTTTCACAACCTCACAGCGTTGAACGCTCTCGGTGTCCGTGTGATAGCATTACAGGCCGACGGAGTGAGCCGTGATATTTCAGCATTTACGGGAGCAGGCGCGATGATTTCCGACGATAACAACATCATGATGTTCTACGGTTCTATGCTGGCTGACAGTACAGACATCACGGAAGGGGAATATGCACTTGAGCCTGATGCGAATCAATATCTCATCAACGACGGAGTGAAAGATAATCACATAAAGGCGGCAGTATATTTCGAGTGTTTACCTGCTCAGGAACAGGCAGGAGCATTCTCACTCACCGTCAGCCCGACATCACTCACGATCACGGCAGGACAGACAGCAACCGCCACCCTCAATCCCACGAACGCAACAGGCACCGTGAACTATACAGCGTCTGTGAACTGGGTAACATTCAGCGGCAACACAGCAACATTTGCGCCGACAGTTTCGGGAGATTACACAGTAACGATTACGGGAACGGACAGCGAAAACAGCAAGGCAGAAGCAAGAGTAAATGTGAGAGTGAATGCCCCCGCCAGTCAGCAGCAGCAGGAACAAGAGCAGGGACAGCAGCAGGAGCAGGGACAGCAGCAGGAGCAGGAACAACAGCAGGGAGGGGACGCGACCGTCAATCTACCGTCGGTTACGATCAACAACACGCTGACACAAGAAGTCATTACCCAGCATTCGCCGGTGATACTTCAGGCACTACAGGCACTTGGCCTTAGCGTTGGGAACGTCGAAGTTGCACCGCTTCCGAACACAGCACAGACATCACGAAACACAACAGCCGGTGAAATTCCTGCAGGACAGACTGCGGCGGCAGTGTTGCCCGAAATTACGGTGTCAGAAGACAAAGTTTACGTGTTCCCGGTAACACTCAATGCTACGCCCGGTACTGTCATAGTTTGGCGCGTGAAGATTAACGGCGTACAGGCTTCGGCGAATGATGACGATGAGTTTTCTGCGGCGGCTGACGACGACACAAAAGCGGCTTTCTTCACGACGGAATGGGAACCAACTACGACAGTCCCGGACAACAGACAGGTGAATGTTTCTGCATACTTCAAGGCGGACACAAAATACGAGCCTGTTATTACGACGACCGCAAACAATAATAACGACGGCAACGGCGACAACAATAACGATGATTTTGCTGATGTCGATTCGAACGGCGGCGGGTGCAATGCATATGCTTCCGGGTTATTGCTGGCGGCAGTAGCGTTGTTCATGAGAAAAAGATAGCGTCATAAAGTTTTACGCGCAAACTTCATTACAATATACAGTGAGCTTCCCTGAAAATGTCGGGGGGGCTTTTTGTTTTTTGTGTATAATCTCAAAAGTATTTTATTCATTCACAGGAGGTTATAATTTGCTTCAAACTGTCAATCCTTTTCTTGTTGCCGGCTTGTTATTCTTCATGAGCCTCGTAGCCGGTACATTGTCCGAAAAAATCAAAGTCCCCGCACTGATACTCTTTCTTGCTATCGGAATGCTTGCAGGTGTTGACGGTCCCGGAGGACTCAATTTTTCCGACGCAAACGCTGCTAACAGTGTCGGAACTTTTGCGCTGGCGTTCATATTGTTTTCGGGCGGATTTCAGACTCGCTGGCTCGACATCAAGCCCATAGTAACTCAAGGTGTAGTGCTGTCGACGCTTGGAGTTTTTCTGACTGCTGTAGCTATGGCTGTACCTCTTGCTATGCTGCCTCAATTCGACTACAAAGATGCGTTTCTGCTCGGTGCAATAATCTCATCGACGGATGCGGCCGCAGTGTTCTCTATTTTGCGTACCCAGAAAGTTGGCGTGAAAGGTGCTCTGAAACCCCTTCTTGAGTTCGAATCAGGAAGCAATGATCCGATGGCCGTATTCCTGACACTTACTGCAATAACGTGGCTGAAAACTCCCGATGTCCCCGTTACGGAGCTTGCTGTGAAGTTCGTCGTACAAATGGCGGCGGGCGGTGCTATGGGCTTGTTGATGGGACGTTTTGCGTGCTGGGCAATACAGCGTCTGAAAGTTGCGAATGAAGCTCTCTATCCTGTATGGGGTATCTCTATCGTCATGACGACGTTCGGCCTCACTGAAAGCGTTTACGGCAACGGATACTTGGCTGTGTATATCTGCGGTATTGTGATGGGCGGCGGAGATTTCCTGTACAAATACAGCCTGCAGAGATTTCATGAAGGTTTTGCGTGGCTCATGCAGATAATAATGTTCCTGGTGCTTGGGCTTCTTGTTACTCCTTTCGAGGTGTTCACTGCGCCGGTGATGAGTATAGGGCTTGTTACGTCGTTCTGCTTGATGTTCGTTGCGCGTCCTGTTGCGGTGTTTGTGTGTACGGTATTCAGCCGCTTCAACTTCCGGGAAAAATTATTCGTGTCATGGACGGGCTTGCGCGGAGCAGTGCCGATAATCCTCGCTACGTACCCGCTCACAGAAGGACACCCGCAGGCCAAGTACATGTTCAACCTGATATTCTTTGTCGTGCTCACGTCCGTAATGCTTCAGGGGAAAACCCTCGCGAACGTTGCGAAATGGCTTGGGCTTGATGCTGCTGTCCGTGAGGCGAAAACATACCCGCTTGCGTTCGACATTACTCCGGGAGCAGGGACGGAAGAGACGCGTGAAGTTGACCTGTTGCCCGACGCGGCAGTAATCGGACACACTGTGAGCGAGCTGAAATTCCCGGAAGGAGTTACTATCCTGCTCATCAATCGCGGCACAAAGTTCCTGATACCGAAAGGCGGCACGGTGCTGGAGCGAGATGATACGTTGCTGCTTTTCGGTGAACGTGCGAAACTCTCTGATGTCGAGAAGAATTTAGCACGGCGCGTGGAGACGGAAGAATAGACGGTGAGTGTGTGCAGAGTAAATGCGCGGGTATTCGGTGAATGTGCTCTTCTCCTGCACAACAGAAAAAAGCGTTGATGTTCGAGCGTGCAGAACTCTCTGATGTCAGAAGAAATTTAGCCCGGCGCGTAGAAACAGGAGAATAGACGGTGAGTGTGTGCTCTGCATGACAGAGTAAAA
>CAJOED010000045.1 GCA_905233335.1 uncultured Synergistales bacterium | reverse complement strand
AATTTGACGGCGAATATGTCGTGCGTGAAAGTTTTGGGTTTGACGTTATGTGCGTGTTGCGGACGTTAATTAATGTGTCGCGTCATCAGGGAGTTGTTGAAGGGGGGACGGGCGCAAAGAAGTAATATATGTTACAATCATCACACACAAAAAAATTTTTCAGAAAGGGCTTGACATCATCAATGTTAATCAGTAAGATCGGCTGTCGAATCTTTTTGTCTTTCCGTAGATGACAATGCGTGCGGGGGTGTTCGCTCATGAACATGAAGCCCGCAAAAAATCTCGTCAAGAAACATTGTCCCGCGTTCCTGCTCCCGTTCCTCAAAATCCCATACCGCGCCGCAAAAAGAGCCGAATTCGTTCACCGTGCGAATAAGTACCTGCCGTACTACCAGGACGAATTATCGCGTGAAGTCCTGTCTGCCCGCATGAAATTCCTGAGAACATATGACAGAAATATTTTTCTTGACCTCGCTGAAAAATCAGGTATGACGTTCAAAAATCTCACTAATGTTACGCAGAAAAACGGCTATACGAATATCAATCAGGGAGATTATTCCGGCATAGTGATTATTTACGACAAAGACGGAAATGATTTACGGTATTCACGCAGGCTTCTTGAAATGTGCGGCTGGCAGGGGAAATACAGAATAGTAACACTTTCTGACTTTATGAGGGATGATAATATTCCTGCAAGTGAATTAGTGTACCTTGTACTGACGCAGGACGGCATGAAAGAATTTGACAGCTTCACAGAAACCCATAATGTGAAATTCACCGTAAAACGCGGAGTTCCCTACGTAATAAGAGAAGATATACAGTACTTTGATGTTCTTGCACCTGTCGACAACGAAATAATTATTGACGCAGGAGCTTATGACGGAGCTACGGCGTTGCAGTTCCTCAAATGGGCGGAAGGCAGGGTGAAAAAAATATATTCGTTCGAGCTTGACCCCGTGAATGTTGCAAAGTGTGAGGAAAGACTGAAATCTTACGGCGACAAAATCACACTCATAGCAAAAGGAACTTCCGATAAGGACGAAACTATATACATCACAGCTTCAGGGAGTACAGGCGGCAAAGCTGAAGGAGATACAGAAGCAGGACTCACAGCAATAGATAACGTCGTGAAGGACGAGCGCGTTACACTCATCAAGATGGACGTTGAGGGAGCAGAGCTGAAATCTCTCATGGGCGCAAAGAATACCATCCTCAAGAACAGACCCCGGCTCGTTATCTGTGTGTATCACAAGAGAGAAGACTTGTACGAAATACCCGGCTATATATTGTCGCTTGTGCCGGAGTACAAATTCTACCTGCGTCATTACTGTTCGCTGGAATGGGAAACGGTGCTATATGCGTTCTGTTAGCTCTATGCTCCTGCGCAGGTCGTACACCCTGTAATTTTCCCGGTAACTGCTCAGGCTCATATCGTACGTCAGCGAACCGAACGCCTTATTCACCAGCCCGGAAATTTTCGCGCACACTTTCAGCGGGAGTTCACAGCCAGGAATGAGCACTATCTTTCTGTGATGGACTTCCGCAATCATCTTCACGAGTTCCGACGTGTTCGAGTACTCCCCGTTCTGCGGCCAGAAAATTCCGTGAGCATCATCATCAACTAACAGCCTCACGAACTCCGCAAAATTCTTCACGTACAACATCGACCGGGCATTATTCACTTTCGGGAACACGGGAAGTTTCCGCGCAATTTTCGACAGCACCGGGTAATTCCCCTTACAGCCCTCGCCGTAAATCATCGGGCACCGCAATATGCACACGTGAAATTTCTCATCATCCAGCGGCGTAATGAGACTCTCTGCTTGTGCTTTGCTTTCACCGTAATAACTTTCAGGGTTTATCGGAGTATCGCGGGTGATAATCTTCTGCTGTCCTATCCCTGCTGATGTCCCGTACACTATCGACGAACTCATGAAGACAAACTGCTTCACGCCGTCATGCCTGGCTTTTTGTGCGGTGTCGTGAGTGAGCTGTGTGTTGACCCGGTAATACTGCTCCTTGTCGGCAGTGCGTGTGCTGTCGTGCGCAATCCCGGCAACATGAACAACAACATCATAGCCCGAAAAGCTCCCGATGTTATCGCGCAGGCTCATAGTGTCGACGTGATATTTTTCCGGCCACCGTGATAGCCATTCAGTGAGTGCGCGTCCCGTGAAGCTGTTTTTACCAGTGATGACTATTCTCTTCATTGCTATTTTCTCCCCGCGTGAACTGCCGAAAATTTTATCACACTGCACGTTGATTTTTCCCCCTTTGCTGTAATAATTGTCGTTAATGTTATCAGGAGGAAAGATTGACATGAAGAGATTGCTTGCAATGATGATGTTATTGTTTTGTGTTCCGGCGTTTGCTTTGAGTGATTCGGAGTACAGGAAGCTCATGAAGAACTCTGACTTTGCGAAGGCCGACAGGGAATTAACACGCGCATACAACCAGGCGAAAGAGGAATTGAGTCCGAAAGATTTTGCTTCACTCAAAGAAAGCCAGCGCGAATGGATACGTTCAGGACGCGACGAGGAAGCCCAAGCACTTATCGACGAGGGACTTTCACGCACAAAGGCATACACACGGGCAACACAGAACAGAACAGAAGCGATTTGGGACTATCGAGCAGAAGCCATAATCAACGCACCGACATTTGACGGCTATTATGAGAACGGCGATATATCTCTGTCAATTGTCAGCAGGGGGAGTACTCTTTTTGTGAGCATTGAGAGCGGCGGCGACGAATGGAACGGGGAATGTGAACATGCTGACTTCCGCAAAAATGCCGGCATCACAGCAAAGGACGGTAAATCATCAGCAGCAATAACAGTAATCGACAACGACACGCTGCGGGTGAAAACTAACAGGGCATTCATGAACGTTATGGGCTTTGACGGAAGCGGGACATTCACGAGGAATAATGACTAGTGCGTAATTTGACCGCCAAAATTCATTATGTTATCATGCATTCACCCAAATTTTTCACAATTCAATAACGTAATGGAGGTTTTTTTCATGAGAAAAATTTTTGTTGCGGCTCTCGTTATTATGGCTCTTTCAGTGTCGTGTGCATTCGCGGCTCCAAAGAAAGACGGCGGCTATCGTATCGGTTTCACCAACAGCTACAACGGCAACAGCTACAGGCAGACAGAAGAAGCCCAGATGGCTATTGTTGCGGAGAAGCTCATTGCTGAAGGGTGGATCAAGGAGTACACCGTAGCAGAAGCGAATCAGGATGCGGCCGCGCAGATTTCACAGATTGAGGACTTCATAACACAGGGCTATGATATTATCATCGTTGACCCGGCATCGACGACCTCAACGAACAACGCAATAGAAGAAGCATGCGAGGCAGGTATCCCGGTAATAACGATAAATGACGGCCCCGTAACATACAATCACAAGATGCTGTATCAGATGTTCTTTGAGAATGAAGACATGACGCGGGCACTCACTGAATACGTTGCTGAACAGATGGGCGGCAAAGGAAACATGATAGAGCTTCGCGGCACAGCAGGCACGACAACTGACGCACAGTTCCACGCGGGAGTCCTGAAGGCACTCGAAAAGTTCCCGGACATCAAGATAGTAGCAGAGATCTATACTGACTGGACAGCCTCAAAGGCACAGACGGAACTCAACAGCGTTCTCCCGACATTGTCAGAAGTGAACGGACTTGTTACGCAGGGCGGCGATGCATATGCGGCAGTACAGGCTTTCAGGTCAGCAGGGTATAAGACGCTCCCGGTAATAGCAGGGGACAATCGCGGAAGTTTCATTAACTGGTGGGCAAAGGATGCTCCCGAAGGCTACAAGACACTTTCAGCCGCAAGCAATCCCTGGATCGGTGCAATGTCGCTCTATGTTGCGATAGATATTCTTGAAGGCCAGCAGGTAAAGAATGATATGGTGGTGCCTTTCGGGTCAATCACGGCGGCGGATCTTCCGAATCACACGGGACTCGGCAATGACGACGTAGCATTCACGACGCTCACTTGGGACGAAATCAGAACGAACATCGAGAAGTAACGCATAACATTCACGAAAATTTTTGCGGACGAAGGAACAGCGCACACTACGAAAATCCTTTGTCCGTTTTTGTTATCAGGGAGGGGAAATAATGAATACGCTCGAAAAATTACTTGACCTTGTGAACACCGCAAAATTTGTTGACATGACACACACGCTTGAAGAAGGCGTACCGTACTGGCCGACACACCCGCCGTTCACAGCAGTAATAGGAGATCACCAGAGCAAGGGCGACGAGTCATACTGGCGCATTATCACGTTCGGGGAACATTCCGGGACGCACATAGACTCATTCTCGCATTTCTTTTTGGGAGGACAGAACGTCGACGAGATACCCATCACGAAAATCATGGGACGCGGCGTGAACATTGACGCAACAGATACGCCCCCGAAAGGTGAAGTGCCATTAGCGAAAATATTAGCGTTCGAGAAGGAACACGGAGAAATTATGCCGGGGGATATAGTGTTTTTCCGTTTCGGTTGGGACAAGAAATGGGCGGTTGGTGAAGCAGGGAAATCATTTCTTGAGGACTGGCCGGGAACATCGAAACAAGCCGCTGAATATCTCCGCGATAAGAAAGTGAAAGCCGTCGGGTGTGATACTCTTGCGCTCGACAAGTTCGGGAGTCCCGACAACCCTTCACATCATGTCCTGCTCGGAAGCGGAATAAACATCATCGAGAACGTGAAGAGCCTTGACGTATTGCCGCCGTTTTTCGGAGTTATGGGTTTTCCGTGCAAGTTCAAAGACGGTTCCGGGTCAACGTTGAGGCTTGTAGCTCTGCTTGATGATTGACGATATGTGCCCTGCGCTGTGTGCGCTTGTCAGGCGTTGATATTCACTCACACGATGAGTTATTACGGCACAATAACAGGCGGCTCATTCACGACATGACACAGAACGCACGAGGCACTACATCGACATACACACAACAAAAGGAAGTGAAATAATTTGCGGCACACTGACACACAGAAGCCATACTTGAGCTTACGAAACATAGACAGATTTTTCGGGATCACTAAGGCACTGCAGAAGGTCAACCTCGATATTTACGCCGGAGAAGTCATCGGGTTAGTCGGTCCGAACGGCGCGGGGAAGTCTACGCTCATGAAGATTCTTACGGGAGTTCTGCCACGTACTGCCGGAGAAATGTATCACGGCGGCGAGAAACTACGCAACTACAACACCACGACCGCACGTAATCTCGGCATAAACTGCGCGTATCAGGATCTCTCACTGTGTACGAACTTGAGCATATTCGAGAATTTCGCGATGCTGAACGTCGGACACGGATTGGCTCCCGAACCAGGCTGGCGGAAAAAAGCAATCCATGAGACCAGGAACTTGCTCGAAAAATATTTTCCCGGCAGCAATATAGACATTACCAGGCCGATTGAAGCATTGAGCCTCACAGACAGACAGGTAGTCGAAATCTGCAAAACTCTCATGAGCGACAACATGAAGCTGTTGATACTCGATGAACCGACAAGCGCGCTCTCTTCCGACAAGGCCGAACAGTTACACGCGATAGTTCACGAGTTGAGCAGCAAGGGAGTAGCAGTGATATATATCTCTCACAAGCTCGACGAGATAAAGAAAGTTTCTGACAGAATTATTCTCTTGAGCAACGGACGAAACAACGGAGAATTTTTCGCCGACGACGTAACGCAGGGTGAATTAGTTGCGGCTATGGGAGGAATTTCCGACAAGAAAGAACACATCACGCGCAACTTGTCAGGAAACCCCGACATGCTCACGATAAACCACCTCAACACAAGAAGCCTCAATGACATCAACATTACTCTCAAGAAGGGAGAAATTATCGGCATCTCCGGGCTTGCGGGATCAGGACAGCAGGAATTGTTACAGGCGATTTTTGCGGGGCACAAGAACATCACAGCGAACGGGAGAATAGCTTACGTATCAGGCGACCGGGCGCGTGAGGGAGTTTTTCACTTCTGGCACATCAAAGACAACATACTCATAGCCAACCTTGACCGCGTGAAAGGAAAACTCTTAATCGACAACAGGAAAGCAGACACGTCCGCGCAATACTGGTACGACAAGCTGAAATTCCGCGCTGAAGGCATAAAGAGCAACATCATGTCATTATCGGGCGGCAACCAGCAGAAGGCGTTAATCGCCAGGGGCATTGCGTCAGAAGCCGACATCATCATACTCAATGACCCGACAGCAGGAGTCGACATCGGAACGAAACAGGACATCTACAAACTTCTTGGGGAAGTTCGCGATATGGGGAAATCCGTCATACTCTACTCCACTGAAGACAACGAAATGGAGATATGCGACAGGGTTTACGTCATGAGGGACGGACAAATCACGAAAGAATTACGCGGCGAAAATATTACTGTTCCCGAAATAGTTGCGGCCTCATTCATTGACACCGGCAGAAAGAAACTCACCGAAAAGAAACGCGGAACTTTCTCACGCCTTATGTCTGCTCCGTCAATGCTGCCATTAATCACGCTGATATTGATTTTTGCGGCGAACGTTGCAATTAATCCCCGGTTGATGACGTATTTGGGGCTTCGAATGAAAATGAGTTCGACTCTTCCGCTCGTATTTGCGGCACTGGGGCAGATGTTCATAGTGATGTGCGGAGATGTCGACATGGGCAACGGCTACTCCATTGGCCTCGTGAACTGCATTGTTGCTGTATGGCTCACCGGCGACGTTGGACTCGGCGTGTGCGGCTTGATGTCGTTCGTGTTCGCGTATATGTTCATGGCGGCACTGATACAGACCCGGCGCATTCCCGCAATCGTCGTAACTATGGGTGCACAGTTCGTCTGGTACGGACTCGCTCTCATGGTCTGTCCCACTCCGGGCGGCTCATGTCCCAAATGGATCTCCGACTTCCTCAAATACCGTTCTCCGTATGTCCCCTTCCCGATAATTATCGCTGTAGTGGCGGGTTTCGTGTGCTGGTATGTTCTCTACAGGTGCCGTTACGGGGTAATACTTCGGGGAATAGGCAACAACATTCAGTCGGTCGAACGTTCCGGGTGGAGCTGTCTCACGGCCAAGATGACGGCTTATGCGCTGGCGGGAGTGTTCGTCGTTCTTGCGGGCATGGCTTACACGTCAACATGCAACGGAGCAGACGCAAACAGTTCCGTGAACTACAACATGATGTCGATTGCTACGGTCATTCTCGGCGGGTGCGAAATGCTAGGCGGAGTTCCTGTTCCTTTCGGCGTGGTAATGGCGGCGGTCGTCATGAACTTGATTAACTCACTGCTTACGGCTATGAAGATGAACTCGAATTACCAGACAGCAATTATAGGATTGATATTGTTATCGGTGCTGGCGTTGAAGTTTATCATGCGCAGAAGGGAGCGTGAAGCAGCATGAAAAGAACGAGTATTTTTTCGAGTCCCGTACTATGGCCTTTGCTGGGAAGCGTAATTCTTTATGTCATGATATGTTTCTTGTCGGGCGGCGTTAATGTCCGTGTCATAACTTCCGGGCTGAAACTGTGCGTGTTCGCTATGCTGCTGGGAATGGCGCAGATGATAGTCGTAACGAGCGGCAACGGAGCAATAGACATCTCACAGAAATACATTCTCACCCTCACTGCTTACGTGTCGTGTGAACTCATGCGCTACAGTATACCTTTGGGCTTGGCCGGGGCGGTAATCGTCGGTATGCTGTGCGGCCTCATCAATGCAAGCGTCAATGTGTTTCTGAACATTCATGCGATGATTACGACGATGGCAACAGGATATTTATATTACACGGTGATACTGCTGGTCTCAAATAAATTCTCGAACTCCCCGAACGCTTCATTTGTCGACTTCACGAACGCTGACATTTTCGGCGTAAACATGATGACCCTCACGGCGTTAATAATTGCTGTGGTGTTATGGTTTGTTCTCTACAGGACGAAATACGGAATGCACCTTCACGCAACAGGACAAAAACGGGACGCGGCACGTCTTGCGGGCATCAACGTCAAGCGCACAGTGATTACAGCATTCGTCATCAACGGGGCGTTATGCGGTCTTGCTGGTGCACTGAATGCGGCGGCGTTCGGACCTATGGAGGGCAGGATTTCACCCGAGACAGTGAAGGCTATGATTGAGGGAAAGTAAATTATTATTGCGGGGAGTTGTGGCCGACGTTCTCAAGAAAGCTCA